>JAPKMV010000905.1 GCA_026645635.1 Caldilineaceae bacterium | reverse complement strand
AGCCCGAAGATCGCCCCCAGGTGCAGCCCGTTCACGATCATCACCCACGCGGTCAGCAGCCCCGCGGTGATGCCGCCGGCAAAGGTGAGAAAGAGCACGCGGGTGTTGTTGGTCATGATCAAGCCCGACGCGGCCGAGCGCGCCGCCGGGTCGATCTCGGTCCACAGCTTGCCCTGCTTCACCTCTTCCACCAGCCCTGCAATCTCCGGCCCCTCGATCACCGTGATCAGCGTCGGGTCAGCCCAAATGACGAAGAGCGCGACCAGCGCGGGCAGCGCAAAGAGGGCAAAGGCGACAGTCGTGTAACGGCCGATCTTGCGATACAATTGCGCAAAGGTCGCGGTGTAGAAGCGCCGGAGCTGCCGCCAACGCAGCGGTTCACCCTGGTAGAGTTCGGCATGGGCGCGCGCCACGAGCTGATTCAGATAATTGGAGACCGTCTGGCCCGGATAGTCGCGCTGCGCCAGCGCCAGGTCGGCGGTGGCCGCGCGATAGAGGCGGCCAAATTCCTCCAGTTCGCTGGCGGTCAGGCGGCGTTCTCGTTTGTGAGTCTGCGTGAGCAATTGCTCCAGCCGTTGCCAGCTTTGCCGCCGCTGCTGCAAGAATAGTTCCAGATTCATGGGGTGCGTAGATGCGTGTGGCTGATCTCGTCGTACAACGCAATAGACCGGAACGCAGCGCTGCCGGCGCCGATCCGTCCGCCAATGGGATGCTGCACGAAGAGTATACCATCGACACGCCGGAAAATGTAACGTTTGGCTACGCTGTCGCCGGCATCGGCAGCCGTTTCATCGGCGCGCTGATCGACACCGTGTTGATCGTGCTGCTGCTGCTGTTGACCAACTTTCTGCTGTTTGCCGCCATCGAGCTGGCCGACGGTCTGCCCCTGGGCATGGCGGACTGGGCGGAAGGCGTCCTGATCGCACTCTACGCGCTGCTCAACTTTGCCATCATCTGGGGCTACTACCTGCTCTTCGAGCTGGTCTGGCGCGGCCAGACGCCGGGCAAACGCGGCGCCGGCACCCGCGTGATTGCGGTCGGCGGCGGGCCGGCTACATTTCTGGAGGTGGCGATCCGCAATCTGGTGCGCATCGTCGACTTCATGCCCTTTGGCTATGCGGTCGGCCTGGTGACGATGTTGCTCAACCGCCAGGCGCGGCGCCTGGGCGACTATGCCGCGGGCACGCTGGTTGTCAAGCATCGCGGGGAGATCAAGTTGGCGACGTTGGGGCGACCTGCGTCTGCCGTTCCCTTCATGCTGCCCGCGGCTGCGCCGGACGATCTGCCGCGCTTCCCCATGCTGCGCCATCTGCGCGGCAGCGACTACGAACTGATCTGCGCGATGTTGGCGCGCTACGACGCCGGCATGGCCAATGCGACGATGCTGCGTCGCCTTACCGTGGCGGTTGCAGCGCGGTTGCAGACCGCCCCGCCGCTGGTGTATGATTCCGTCGTCAATCGCAGTTTCCTCGCCGCTGTCGCCGCAGCCTACCGCGCACAGGGCGAGAAGGAAGAAAGTGGGAAATTAGGGGATTAGGAGATTGAGAGATTAGAGATTGGAGATTAGCGACTGCGCGCCACAATCTCCAATCTCCAATCTCCGATCTCTAATCTCCCATCTCCCAACACCCATTTCACACAAGGAGCACACATCATGGAGTCTTCCCCCTCTCCCGCCTACACCCCGATGATCCGCGATCTGCCGATGGATCTGCGTCCGCGCGAGCGGATGCTCTACGCCGGTGCGTCTGCCCTGCACGACGCCGAACTCCTCGCCATCATCCTGCGCGTCGGCGTGCAGGGCCAGAACGCCGTGCGGCTGGGTGAACAGTTGTTGATCGATTTCGGCGGTCTGGCCGGCATCGCCCAGGCCAGCTTCGAGGAACTGTGCGCCAAACGGGGCATCGGCGAAAGCAAAGCCACGCAGCTCAAGGCCGCGCTGGAACTGGGCCGCCGGCTGGTGGCCGTGTCGCCGCAGGCGCGTCCCCAGGTGCGCAGCCCTGCGGATGTGGCCAACCTGCTCATGCTGGAGATGAGTCTGCTGGAACAGGAGCATCTGCGCGCGGTGCTGCTCGACACCAAGAACAACGTGCTGCGCGTGGCCACGGTCTACACCGGCAGCCTCAACACGGCGGTGGTGCGCGTCGGTGAGGTCTTCCGCGAGGCGATCCGCGCCAACTGCGCGTCGATGATTGTCGTCCACAACCACCCC
>JAPKMV010000904.1 GCA_026645635.1 Caldilineaceae bacterium | reverse complement strand
ACACAATCAAATCTCCAGTTATCAATCGCACATCACGTTCGAGCGGAATTGCGCAAAAGTAATCCGCGCGCATCCGCCCCATCCGCGTCATCCGCGGTCTATTTGAACCTACTTCACGAATCGTCGCCCCACCTATACCGGCGCAAACCTCGCCTGGAAAAAGCGCAGATACTGCGGCTCGTAGACCATCTGCAAGCCTTGCACCTTCTCCCGTTCGTCGTAGACCGCCTTGACCGCCTCGGCCACCACATCCATGTGCGCCTGGGTGTAGACGCGGCGCGGGATGGTGAGCCGCACCAACTCCAGCTTGGGATAGCGGTGATCGCCTGTCGCCGGGTCGCGGCCCGCGCTGACCACGCCCCGCTCCATGGCGCGGATGCCGGAGTCCAGGTAGAGCTGTGCGGCCAGCGTCTGCGCCGGGAAGCGATCCTGCGGCACATGGCTGTAGATCGCCTTTGCATCCAGGAAGATGGCGTGGCCGCCCACCGGCTGCACGATGGGGATGCCCCAGTCCGTCAGCAGCTCGCCCAGATAGAGCACCTGGCCGATGCGCGAGTTCATGTGGTCGTCTTGCAGCGCCTCCTCGATGCCGATGGCCAGCGCCTCCATGTCGCGCCCGGCCATGCCGCCGTAGGTGTGCAGCCCCTCGTAGACGACTACCAGATTGCTCGCCGCCTCGAAGAGATCGTCGTGGTTCATCGCCAGCCAGCCGCCGATGTTGACCAGGTGATCCTTCTTGGCGCTCATCCACGCTCCGTCGGTGAAGGCGCAGAACTCCTTGACGATGGCGGCGATGGGCTTGTCCTGATAGCCGGCCTCGCGCTGCTGGATGAACCAGGCGTTCTCGGCCAGGCGGGTGGCGTCCAGGTAGAGGCGGATGCCGTAGCGGTCACAGAGCGCACGCAGCGCCTTGACGTTGGCCATGCTCACCGGCTGACCGCCGGCCATGTTGACCGTGCCCGCCAGACTGACGTAGGGAATCTTCTCCGCGCCGACGCGCTGGATCAGCGCTTCCAGCTTGCCCAGGTCCACGTTGCCCTTGAAGGGGTGCATGTTCGTCGGGTCGTGCGCCTCGTCGATGATCACATCGACAAAGGTTCCGCCGGCCAGTTCCTGGTGCAGCCGCGTCGTCGTAAAGTACATGTTGCCGGGGATGACATCGCCCGGTTTGATCAGCGCCCGGCTGATCAGGTGCTCGGCGCCGCGACCCTGGTGCGTCGGCACGAGATATTTGTAGCCGTAGTAGGTCTGCACCGCGGCTTCCAGGTGATAGAAGTTGCGGCTGCCCGCATAGGCCTCATCGCCCAGCATCATCCCCGCCCATTGGCGGTCGCTCATCGCGCTCGTGCCGCTGTCGGTGAGCAGGTCGATATAGACATCCTCCGAGCGCAGCAAGAAGGTGTTGTAGCCCGCCTCCTGGATCGCCCGCTCGCGGCCGGGCCGATCCGTCATCTTGATCGGCTCCACCATCTTGATCTTCCACGGCTCGGCCCACGAACGGCGGCCAAACTGCTGGCCCATGGTCATCGGTGTAATGTGCGTCATTGCGAAATGCTCCTTTGCATGGCAATAGAGAGTATAAGTTATGCTTGCCGGTGAAGTGGTGACATTAACCCACACTATCCCACATTTATCCCACAAACGCGTGTGGGATAAGGACGAACTACACAGAGTCCACAACAGAAATCTCTGTTTCCTCTCTGCGAACTCTGCGCCCCCTCCGTGTGCTCCGTGTCCTGCTCTTAATGCGCGGCCAGCTTCTTCCGAAAGCGCACATATTGCGCATAGTCAATCGGCGTGCGCCGGCTGATGTAGTCGCGCGTCGTCGGCGCGGCCCGCTGCGCAGCCAGGATGCGCTCGGTCACGCGCAGGTCGAAGGCGTCGGAGCCGGCGCCGCTGCCATAGCTCACCGCCAGGATGCGCGCGCCGGGCTGCGCCTCGTCCAGAATGGCGGAGAGGCCGACCAGCGCCGCGCCGGCGTAGGTGTTGCCGATCTCCGCCACGAGCAGCCCCGTCTTCCACTGCGCCGGTTTGAAGCCCAGATCTTCCATCGCCCGCGTGGGAAATTTGGGGTTGGGCTGGTGAAAGACGACATAATCGTAATCTTCCGGCCGGCTGCCCATGATCTCCATCATCTGCTGCGCGGCCGGCATCACATGGCCAAAATAGCCGGGGTCGCCGCTGAACCGTTCGGCGTGGCTGGGATAGTGGGTCGAGGGTCTGCG
>JAPKMV010000903.1 GCA_026645635.1 Caldilineaceae bacterium | reverse complement strand
AGTTCCCACAGTTCCGCCGGGTCCAGCGCGCCGGGGAGCACGCAGGACTGGCCGATGATGGCGATGGGTTCGAAGCGCATCTACTGAGCGCCTCCGACCTGGGCAGGGACAAGCGCGGCTTCGCTGGACTTGTACATCTCCAGCCCGCGCACTGTGGCGATGAGCGCGCCGCTGGCTGCGTCCACATACCAGAGATTGGTGCGCGTGCCGGCCTGCCCGATCGGTTTGCCTTCGACGATGCAGCGCACACCGCGCCCGGCCGCCAGCATACCCGGTTCATACACGACGAACATCTCGACAGCCGTGGGCAGCGTCAACTGCTGGAGCCGTTCCACTCCCCACACCCGCGCCAATTGCAGCCCGCCGTCGATGAGCGCAGGGTCGGTGCGCCAGGCAGGGGCGAGGGGCGAGGGGCGAGGCTTCGACGTGAGCTCAGCCGAACGGGCGCCCCAGCCCACAGATTGACTCCCAACCAACTCAGCGCGCGCTCCGTGCTCGCCGAGGCGGTCGACCTGTTGCAGGGTGGCGAAGGCGGGGCCGTGGAAGAGCTGCGCACCGTAGAGATCGGCGCCAGTGACGGAGGTCTGTGGCCACGCGGCGCTGGCCGCGGCGATCTTGGTGAGCGCATCGGCGCTTTCGGGCGGCTGTTGGACGACCTGCGCCGCAAAGCGCGCCACGCCTGCGTCATCGTAGAGCGTGGCATTGAGCACGGCGGGGTCACCGGCGTCCGGCTCGATGCGGATGCGCAGACGCGTGGGGCGCTCGCCAAACGCCGGCAGCGGGATGCCCTTGAGCACGCGCAGTTTGCGCAGCGCGTTGTAGGGTGGCGCCGCGCCTGCGGCATTGGCCGCGCGCAGGAACCACTCCTGCACCAGCACCAGCGGCACGACCACCACGCCGTTGACTTCGTGGCTGCGCAGATAGGGATCGGTGGCCGCGCTGACGACCACGTCATAGGTGGCGGCACGGGCGCCGGCTGCCTGCTGCGGGTTGATCAGCGGCCCCTCCTGCGGCGCGCCGCCGATCACGGTTTCGACCTCGCTGCGGTCGGCTTGCTGCAGTTCGTCCACGAACCGCCGCGCGCCGTTTTCCAGCGGGATCAGCGGCACGCCCATTTCGTCGAACTTGGCTTTGAGCACCGGCGTCACCATGCCGCCAGCCCACGGCCCCCAGCCGATGCTTTTGACGACGCAGCCGGGGCGGGTGCGCGCCAGTTCATGCGCCACGCGGTTGAGCACTTCGTTGGCCATCGCATAGTCCGCCTGGCCCGCATTGCCCGTGCGCGCGGCAACCGAGGAGAAGAGACAGATCACGTTCAGCGGATCGTCGGCGGTGGCGGCGAGCAGGGAGCGCAGCCCGCCGATCTTGGCGCCGAAGACACGTTGGAAATCGTCGCCCGTCTTCTCCGCCAGGCGCTTGTCCGCCAGCACACCGGCGCCGTGGACGATGCCAGTGATGGGACCCAGGCGGGCACGGACTTCGCCCAATGCTGCCGCGGTCGCCGCCGGATCGGTGACGTCGCACGAAAGATAGATGGCTTCTGAACCGGCGGCGCGCAGCGCCTCTAGCGTCGCACGGATTCCGCGGCCGGCGAGAATGCGATCCGCCGCGGCGCCCAGTTCGCGCGGGGTCAGGCGTTGGGCGTTGGCCAATGCCGCGGCCAACAGCGCCTTCTTCAGCCCGGCGTCGTCGGCAATGGTGCGCAGATCAGCCGGCTCCTCTGCCAGCACGGTGCGACCCAGCAGGGCGATGCGCGGGTGCGCGCTCTGTGCCAGGGCAACAGCCGTCGCCGCCGTCACGCCGCGCCCGCCGCCGGAAATGACGACGACCGCTTCCGGCGTCACGACGGGCGCGCCGCCACTGGCCGCTTTTTCGGTGGAGACGAAGGCATAGCGCCCGCCGTCCGCCGTCAGCCCGATCTCGCGGTCGGCGCCACCGTGCAGCAGTTCCGCAGCCAGGCGGTCGGCAACGGCTTCCGGGGCTGCACCGGACGCAGCCAGGTCGATGGTGCGCACGACGGATCTGGGCCATTCCTGCGCGGCGGTCTTGGCCAGCCCGGAGAGTCCGCCCAGCCAGGCGCGGTCGCCGTTCCCAGAACGCAGCCCGAAATCGCCGCCGGTGTCCTGCACGGTGACGAACAGGCCGCCGTTGGCTTCGTAGCCGGCAGCGACTGTCGTGGCGATCTGGAAGACAGCGGCGTTGACAGCCAGCGCGGCGTCGGCGTCGCGCAC
>JAPKMV010000902.1 GCA_026645635.1 Caldilineaceae bacterium | reverse complement strand
TGTCCGCCATCGGCACGGCGCTGAGCGGAGTTTCCCTGGTGGCGCTGGTCGCCAACGCCCGCAGCGCCACCCAGGGCGTGGCCGGGCTGGCCGCCAAAGCCGCCGCCATCAACCAGCAGATGTCGAACGTCAGCAAATCAGCCCAGCGCGCCGGGCTGATCGCGTTGATCATCGTTCAGGCCATCAACTATTTGGGGCTGATCGCCACCCTTGCCAGCAATGGCTACACCCCTTTCTCGCTTCAGGCCAATCGGCTCTTCGCCGGCGCCGTGGCCTCCTCGATCACCGCGGCGCTGGCCTTTGCCCTCTCCTCCACCGGCGTGGGCGCCATCGTCGTAGCCATCATTGGGATGATCGACAGCCTGCTCTCGCTGATCTGCGGCTTCTTGAGTAAGGAGGAGAACGAGAGCATTCCAGGGATCTTCTTCTGCCGGGGCATCAGCGGCTGGTTGACCGAACTGATCTCCTTCGGCATCTACGCCCAGAACGAGATCACCCAGATCAACGATCCCTACCGGCTCAACTATCTTGCCTTCCGGCCCGGTTTGGTCGATCCGGCGGGCGGCTTCCGTCCCGGCGCCGGCGTGGCCGTTGATCTGACCGTGCGCAACACCCTGGCCCTGGCGCACCTGCCCATCAACCTGGGCATCACCTACTGGCATCAGTTCAACGCGGAGAGCCTGCGCACCTCCCGCTTCGCCTATGATGTCCTGGCCGTGCAGCCCGACGCCGATGACGCCGAGTTGCACGACAGTCTGACCCGGGGCGACGGCCCCGATCCGTGGACCTTGCTCCCGCAGAACCCGGAGTCCGGCGTCGTCGCCGTCTACCAGGATGTGCGGGTGACGAAGAACGACCTGCTGGACCTGCCCCCGGCGCCCGGCATTAACCGGCCAATCTCCGCCTATCTGGCCGAGGCGTACCAGGTGCCGGTGCAGGAGTGCATCAATACGGTGGTGCTGAATCCGCTGGCGCCCGTGCCCATCTGCTGGGTGCGCAGCCGGGGCGACACCAACTACAGCAACCTCAACCTGGCCTTCGATGTCTTCCCGCCCACCCTGGCCGGGTTCTACGCCCTGGCTGCGGTGAGCGGTGAACCGGGGCGCTATCGCCTGAACTGGGCCAACAACAGCGACCCCAATTTCCCGCCCCTCATCGACGCCGACGGCGACGGCCTGCGCTGGGACGCCGACGCCGACGACACCCGCTGGGACACAGACGGCGACGGTCTCTCCGACGCGGTGGAGAAGGCGCGCACCACCAGCCCCGGCGCGCAGGACAGCGACGGCGATGGCCTGTCGGATGTCCAGGAGACGCTGTGGAAGACCGCGCCCAACCATCCCGACAGCGACGGCGACGGCCTGACCGACGGCGAGGAAGTCGCCGGCTGGTCTTTTGCCTACGGCGTGAACGCCAGCGGCATCGCGCTGACCAGTTGGGCGCGCTCGCACCCGCTGCGCCAGGACATGGACGGCGACGAGATCACCGACGTCCAGGAGAAGGTCCTCGGCTTCAACCCGCACACGCCCAATGACCCGATGGCGCTGCGCTACACGACGGAAGTGCGCGAAAGCCAGGCGCCGCTGCTGTTGACCCGCTTCGACGAGCGGGCCGGGGCCACCACCTTTGCCGACGCGTCGGGATCGAGCGCAGGCAACGTGGCGAAGTGCGGGGAGGGAAGTTGTCCCAGCGCCGGGATGCAGGGTCGCTTTGGCAATGCTGCCTATTTCAATGGCATCGACCAATTCGTGAGCATTCCAGCTAACCCGGCCATCGGCGCGATGCGGACGAATTTTGCCCTCTCCGCCTGGGTGAAGCCGATGAAACTGACCGGTGTTCAGGCTGTGATTCAGATCGGTCCGGGCGGGCCGAACGGCGCCGGCGGCTTCACCTTTGGGTTGAGCGACGACGATCTCTTCGTGCGCTTCGAAGGCGGCGGCGGAACCTTTGTGCAGCCGCTGCCCGCAGGGGTCATTCCGCTCAACCAGTGGAGCCAGATCGGCGTGGAGGTTTGGTCCGACGTGGGCACACTCTACATGTATGTGAACGGCGTGGACAGGGGCAGCCAGAACAGCATCTTGAAGCCGGTGAGCAGCAACCCGGTGATCACCATCGGCGCGGCCCAGCAGCCGGAGAGCGACGTCCCGCCCGACAAGGAGGACCCGGACATGCCGGCGATGCAGACCGACCACTTCGCCGGCGCCATCGACGACGTGCTGATCCAGGATTGGG
>JAPKMV010000901.1 GCA_026645635.1 Caldilineaceae bacterium | reverse complement strand
CGGTGGGCCGTGTCTTGCAGGCGGTGCAGCAGGCCAGCGCCGACCAGCTCGCCCAGGCCGTGGCCAGCGCGCCGCTGGCGCCGGGCGCACCGCTCGCCGCGTTCCACGGCACGCGCTATCCCATCGTTCAGGGGCCGATGACCCGTGTCAGCGACCGCGCCGAATTCGCCGCGGCCGTAGCGGCAAGCGGCGCGCTACCGCTGCTGGCGCTGGCGCAGTTGCGCGGTGTGGAGGCAGCAGAACTGCTGGCCGCAACCCAGCGCCTGCTGGCTGGCCGCCCGTGGGGCGTGGGCATTTTGGGCTTCCTGCCCGCCGCGCTGCGCGAGGAACAGATGGCTGCGCTGGCCACCGCGCAGCCGCCCTTTGCGCTGATCGCCGGGGGGCGGCCCGACCAGGCCGCGCCGCTGGAGGCGCGGGGCATCCCCACCTACCTCCACGTGCCCACAGCGGAACTCCTGCGCATTTTTCTGGAACAAGGCGCCCGGCGCTTTGTCTTCGAGGGCGCCGAGTGCGGCGGCCACACCGGCCCGCTCAACGGCTTTGCCCTCTGGGAGAGCATGGTCGACCTGCTGCTCCACGATGCGCCGCCGTCTGTCGTGGCCGAGTTGCAGATTCTCTTTGCCGGCGGCATTCACGACGCCCGCTCCGCCGCCATGATTGCGGCGCTGGCCGCACCCCTGGCCGAACGCGGCGCCGCGCTCGGCGTGCTCATGGGCACGGCCTATCTTTTCACCGCCGAGGCCGTCGCCTGCGGCGCCATCGCACCGGGGATGCAGGAGCAGGCGCTGGCCTGCCGCACCACCGTCACGCTGGAGACCGGCCCCGGCCACGTGATCCGCTGTGCGCCGACGCCCTTCACCGACACCTTCGCCGCGGAGCGCGCCCGCCTGCGTGCGGCAGGCCAACGCGAGGCGGAGATCACCGCGGCGCTGGAAACGCTGCTGCTGGGACGGCTGCGCATCGCCGCCAAGGGCATCGCCCGCGACGCGGCCGGGCTGCACGCCGTGGACGCAGCGGCGCAGTTGGCCGAGGGCATGTTCATGATGGGCGAAGTGGCCGCGCTGCGTGGCCAGGCAGATGACGGCGCCCCGCCAGCCATCACCACCTGCGCCGATCTCCACCACGCCGTCGCCGAGGAAAGCACGCGACTGCTGGCGGCACGGTCTGCGGAGGAGGTTGTCGCCCCTCGCCCCTCGCCCCTCGCCCCTCCCGCCGCCATCGCCATCGTGGGCGTCGGCTGCCTGCTGCCCGGCGCACAGGACCCGACCACGCTCTGGCGCAACCTGCTCGACAAGGTCACAGTGACGCGCGAAATTCCCAGCGAGCGCTGGGATTGGCGGCTGCTTTTTGACCCGGACAAAGCTGCGCCGGACAAAATCTACGCCAAATGGGGCGGCTTCATCGACCCGCTGCCCTTCGACCCGCTCCATTACGGCATCCCGCCCAAAGCGCTGGCGTCGATCAGCGTCACCCAACTGTTGGCGCTGGAGGCGACGCGCCGCGCCTTGCAGGACGCGGGCTACGGCGACGCCATCGACGACGCGGCGCTGCGCAACCGCACCGCCGTCTTCTTCGGCGCGGGCAACACCGGCGACATCGAGCAGATGTACATGGTGCGCAGCGCGCTGCCGTTGGTGACGCCGGAGGCGGGCGCCGCAGCCGCTGCGCTCTACCAGCGGCTGCCCGCCTGGAGCGAAGAGAGCTACCCCGGCATCCTGGCCAATGTCATCGCCGGTCGCGTCGCCAATCGCTTCGACCTGGGCGGCCCCAACCTGACGCTGGACGCCGCCTGCGCGTCGTCGCTGGCTGCGCTCGACCTGGCCGTGCGCGAGTTGGAAGCTGGCCGTTCCGACCTGGTGCTCACCGGCGGCGTCGATTTCGAGCAGACGCCCCAGGCCTACATGGCCTTCAGCAAGACACAGGCGCTCTCGCCCACCGGCCAGGCGCGCGTCTTCGACCAGACGGGCGACGGCATCGTCATCAGCGAAGGCGCGGTCGTGCTCGTGCTCAAGCGGCTGGCCGACGCCGAACGGGACGGCGACCGCATCTACGCGATCATCCGTGGGGTGGCCGGTTCCAGCGACGGCAAGGGTTTCGGGCTGACTGCGCCCAAGCCGGCCGGTCAGCGCAGCGCCTTCGACCGCGCCCACGCCCAGGCGGGCAGCGACCCGCGCCGGCTAGGTCTCTATGAAGCCCACGCCACCGGCACGGCAGTGGGCGACCGCTCGGAGCTGGAGATG
>JAPKMV010000900.1 GCA_026645635.1 Caldilineaceae bacterium | reverse complement strand
CGGTGGAAAGAAGACCCCGACGCCGTATCCGACGCGATCATCCAGGTTGTCAAGCCAATGATCGAGGCGCAAGCGGCCCAACGCAAGCCCGCCGACAAGGGGATCGCAGGCGCGGCCAGCGCCAGCACTGAGTTCGACGAGCGGCTGGCACGCCGGATGCTGCGCATGGCGCTGCACAATCAAGCAAATCGGCAGCCGCCGCCCAAGCAACCGGCGCTGGACACCCGCCCAGTGCTCAAATTGGCAGCCGGCCAGCCGGCCCACATCCAGGCGACCACGCTGGCCGCCCTCAAGGTCCCGCTGCACCTGGAAAACATTGCCGAGGTCTGGGACGACCCGGACGCCCCAGATAACATCATCGAAGGGCCTCCGGTCTACCGGCCGGCCTACGCCAATGTCGGCACGCCGGAAAAGCCGGAGATGATCCCCATCTACGGTTTGCCAGCGTTTCCGCTCGGACTGTCGCCGGTGTACGACCGGCACCGGACGCTCGCCGTTATCGGCAACGACGGGGAACTGGTGGACGTGGGGATTCCCAACCCCTACGCTGCCTCATCACACTTCACCCATCACAAGGGAGATCCGCCCGGCTACCTGCGGTGGCAGCGCAACCACCGGCGCTACAACGCAGCGAAGTGGAATGCCCTGTTTGCGAAATGGCTTGCCACCGTGCCCGCTGAATCCGAAATCGGCCGCCGGCTGAACGAACTGGCACTGATGGTCATCGGTGGCACGCACATCCTCATCGTCACCCACGAGTATGCCGGTCACAGCCAGCAAGTGATTGACGAAATTCTGCGCCGCGCCCGGGTGGGCGTGCGGGCCACGGCCTTGGCGCCGGAACAGGCAGACCTGAGCGCCCCTCCACTCAGCGACGCCGCAAAGGTCAAGACCCCTCTGCGGGAAATCGGAGTCACGTCCCAGCACTGGCTGGACCAGCCGGACAAGCCGCAGCCGGGCGTCACCGTCAACCCCAGGTTTGACTGGCGCAGCGTCGTCCAAATTCGGGGTCTGTTGGCCTACCCTCTGGAAACCAGCAGCAACTACGTGCTCGCCATCACCGGTGACAACAAACTCATCGAGGCCCGCCCAGAGGAAGCGCTGCCCGTCTACGGCTGGTGGGAAAAGATGACAGATTCCGCCACTGGCGAAGAAATGGAAATCTGGCGCCACAAGCGTCCCGCCGAGGCGACTGAACTCTGGATGCTCTGGCAGCCACTCCTCCACGACTGGTTCTCTGAGCAGGGCATTGGCGGAGGCCGCCGCGTTCAACACAAAACCTTGAAGCGCACCCTTCAGGCGCCGACCCACAGCGCAATCACCGTATACCCAGCATCACACCACGGGCAGTACGTTCCCGCAGCAGAACGCCCTGCCCTCGCCGAGCGGCTCATCGCAGAGATCGACGCCGAACAGCGCCAGGCTGAAGCGGATGGGCGCCAGCCTGTCCACGACGCCGAAAGCCTGGCCTACGTGCAAAACATCCGCCACCTGCACGCAGAAACCCGCACGTGTCTGTATGAACCTGTCGCCACCTATGGCCGCTTCGATGAGCACGACCAGATTATCGATGAGCAGGACGATGAGGAGTACGCCAGTCATCTCGCCGCCCTCTATCAGGGCGACGAGGATCTCGCCGACCTCATCCGCAACGGGGTGGATCCCGAAGCTGCTGCCGAGATTCTGAAGATCGGCGGCCATCCACGGCGCCGCAACAAGAAGACGGAGCAACTCGACCTGATCCTGTCCAAAGCATACGCCAAAGAGGAGGCGCGGATCGACTACCGCCTGGACGCAGAGCGCAACATGCTCTGGAACGACTGGCGGAAGGGGGAGATCACGGAGGACGACCTCGAACAGTACGCCCAGGCGAAGGGTTATCGGGACATTCGCATCACCTGCGAACCCAGTCTCGTTGCCGACGATGACCTGCGCCAGGAACTCATCGAGGCGGGCGCCCAGACCGTGGTCAAGATGCACAGCGCCGTCGCGCAACTGATGGGGAAGCCGCCCGTCATCGTCGAGATCGACGGCAAGCCACTCACCGAGGCGCAGCAAAAGGTGGTCAACAAGGGACGCCGCTATCGCCCAACGCCAACGGCAAATGGCGGCATGCCCGCCCCGTGCAAGGCGCCCTTCCCGTGCGGCGACATCAACTCGCCCAGGCTGCAAATCGCAACCATGGTACGCCGGCTCGCATGGGCGCCACGCCGCCGCACCCACACGTGCACCGAAGAAATCAAGC
>JAPKMV010000008.1 GCA_026645635.1 Caldilineaceae bacterium | reverse complement strand
GCGTGAAGTAGACCCATGGGCGCGACGCCGTGGCGGCCATGCAGGTCAAGTGCTACGATCTGATCTTGATGGATTGCCATATGCCGGAAGTGGATGGCTTCACCGCGACAGCGACCATCCGTTCACCGGAGAACGGCGCCCTCGACCCCAATGTCCCGATCATTGCCTTGACGGCAGATGCAATGCCTGCCGACCGGGCGCGCTGCCTGGCGGTGGGGATGAACGATTACCTGGCCAAGCCGATTCAGATGGCGCAGTTGGCCGAGGTGCTTGCCCACTGGTTGCCGGAGCAGCCGGCGGCGCAGACGCGCACTATTCTTCAATCGCCAGGACGCATGGCGTTCATCGAGGATCTCGAACCAGATCGTGACATCGCCCGATAGGGTCACACCGAATACGCGGGGATCGAGTGTATCCGCCTTGATTGTCAATGCGTCGAGATCGTCGCGCAATGCTTCGCTTGCTGCCCAGATCTACCGGACAATTTGACGGTCAAAGGTGCGGAGCGCCAGCGTGGCCGAGGGTGCGAAAAAGAGCGTGCGTTTCACGGCAAGAGTCTGTCCGCTCGCAGCAGCGCCTCGACCTCGTCCTATGTGAGCGCGTCGCCAGCGCCCATCTGGCTACACGTCCGTACAGCCGTACACACGCGGCGGCCAAGATCACGACCTGCAGCCGGCGGTTGCGCGAGCGCGCGGGCTGCAGACACTGTCGCTGCTGATTTGAACGAGATTATAGGTGTGACCTCGTGCTGGCCCCCAACCCGGCTTCAGGGGACGCAACCACGCACTTTTCGATTGCTGATGTAGCAAGTTTTTGTAAGAAAATGTACAAAAAGCCGTTGAGTATGCTATACTCCCGATACGTTCTGCGGCTTCCCCTGGTGAGCGCTTGGATGGGGCTTGACCTGGACCCGCCGCCCTGACGGCAATGGTAGAAATCAGAATGTGATGCGGTGTTGACGATGGCGGATCGTCAAGGTTATAGGTGGACGCAGTGGACGTGGTGGACGATTGGCCACCGCGGGGGTTTGCGCGCCTGGGTGGCATGCGACGGTACTGGACGAAGCGCAGATGATGACGCGTTGGGCAATCCGATGTTGACGCCGGGAGTACTGGAGAAGTAGGTTCACCATGCCCCAGATTTTTGACAACATTGCCGAAGATAGCCAACTGGTGACCGCGCTCCAGCAGACTGTGCGCGTCTCGCAGCGGGCCGATTTTTGCGTTGGTTACTTCAACTTGCGCGGCTGGCGGGCGATTGCCGACGACATCGACGCGTGGGCCGGCGAGGACGGTGCAGACGGCGCAGCCGCCCGCTGCCGGGTGCTGGTGGGGATGCAGGGGCGCCCCGAAGACGAACTGCGCAGCCATCTGACGCAGTACGGCGAGCCGCCGCTATTGGACAACGCCACGGCCATCCGCCTGCGCAAGCAGCTTGCCCTGACATTCCGTGAACAACTGACCCTCGGCGCGCCGACCAATCGGGACGAGGCGGCGCTGCGCCAACTGGCGCGCCAACTGCGCAGCGGCAAGGTGGTGGTCAAGCTCTATTTGCGCCACCGCCTGCACGCCAAGCTCTATCTCTTTCACCGCCAGGATGCCTTTGCGCCCATCATCGGCTATCTGGGCAGCAGCAACCTGACCTTCGCCGGTCTGGCCACCCAGGGCGAACTCAACGTCGACGTGATCGAACAGGATGCCGCCCGGAAACTGGCCCAGTGGTTTGAAGAACGCTGGAATGACCGTTTTTGCCTCGACATCACGACCGAACTGGCGGAAATCATCGAAGAGAGCTGGGCGCGCAGGGAATTGATCCCGCCCTATCACATCTATGTGAAGATGGCCTATCACCTCTCCCAGGAGGCGCGCACCGGGCTGGCCGAATTCCGCATCCCGCCCGATCTCGATGCGGTGCTCTTCGACTTTCAGAAGTCCGCTGTCAAGATTGCCGCGCACCATCTCAACCGCCGCGGGGGCGTGTTGATCGGCGATGTGGTGGGGCTGGGCAAGACGCTGATGGCAACGGCGGTAGCCCGCATCATGGAAGAGATTCCCGGTGTGGATACGTTGATTCTGTGTCCGCCCAATCTGGTCTCCATGTGGCAGCACGACTACGTGGATCGCTATGGCGTGCGCGCCAAGGTGCTGCCGGTTTCACGTGCGCGGCGCGAATTGCCTGAACTGCGGCGCTACCGGCTGGTGATCATCGACGAGTCGCACAACCTGCGCAACGCCGAAGGCAAGACCTACCGGGCGATCAAGGAGTATGTGCAGAGCAACGACAGTATGGTGGTGTTGCTTTCGGCCACGCCTTACAACAAGACCTACCTGGACCTATCGAGCCAGCTTGCGTTGTTCATCGAGGAAGACCGCAGCCTGGGCATCCGGCCCGAACGCCTGCTGCGTGAACTGGGCGAGGCGGAGTTCGTGCGGCGCCATCAGGCCGGGCTGAACACGCTGGCAGCGTTCGAGAAGAGCACGCACGCCGACGACTGGCGTGAGCTGATGCGGCTGTTCATGGTGCGGCGCACGCGCAGTTTCATCCAGAACATCTATGCGCGCACGGACCCTGCGGGCCGCAAGTATCTGCCCATGAGCGACGGCAGCAAGAGCTACTTTCCGGTGCGGCGGCCGCGCACGCTGCGCTTTGACCTGGAGGAGAGCGGCAATCAATACGCACTGCTCTACGACGACGCCGTGGTGGATGTGGTGAATGCCCTGCACCTGCCCCGCTATGGCCTGGCCCAGTATAAACGTGAAGACGCCGAGAAACTGGCCACGCCCGGGGAACGGGAACTGCTGGCGAACCTCTCGCGCGCCGGCCGCCGGCTGATGGGTTTCTGTCGTACCAATCTGTACAAGCGGCTGGAAAGCAGCGGCCAGGTCTTTCTGTGGTCGCTGGAGCGGCATATCCTGCGCAACTACATTTTCCTCTACGCGCTGGACAATAACCTGCCCCTGCCGATTGGCACGCAGGATGCGGCGCTGCTGGATACGCGCACCAGCGATGCGGATGTGGATGCTGCGGACGCACAAAGCGCCCTGTTTGGCGATGAACTGGAAGATGAAGCGGAAGGCAACGAAACGTTGGCAGCAATGGCGGCTGTCAACCTGGCGCCAGCGTTACGTTCCGAACAACTGCAGCAGCAGGCCGCCATCGTCTACGGCATCTACCGGGCGCAAGGGGAGCGGCGTTTCAAATGGTTGCCAGCCCGCTTCTTTCTGCCGAAGCTGGCCGAGCATCTGCGCGCTGATGTTGATGCCCTGCTCCAGGTTCTGGACGCGTGCGGCGCCTGGCGTGCGGCCGAAGATGAGAAGTTGAATGCGTTGGCAAAACTCATCCAGGAGACTCACCGCCACGACAAGGTGCTGGTCTTCAGCCAGTTCGCTGATACGGTCGATTATCTGACGGGGGAACTGCGCCGGCGCGGGGTGCAGCGCCTCGCCGGGGTCACGGGGGATGCGCCCGACCCGGCAGCGCTGGCGCACCGCTTCAGCCCGGTGAGCAACCGTAATCAGCTTGCCCTGGACGAGGAACTGCGCGTGCTGGTGGCGACCGATGTGCTCTCCGAAGGGCAGAACCTGCAAGACTGCCATGTGGTGGTCAACTATGACCTGGCCTGGGCGATCATCCGGCTGATTCAGCGGGTGGGCCGCGTGGACCGCATTGGCCAGTTGGCCGACGAAATCCAGTGTTACACCTTCCTGCCGGCGGAGGGTGTGGAGCGCATCATCCGGCTGCGGGCGCGGGTGCGCCAGCGGCTGCAAGAGAACGCCGAAGTGGTTGGCACCGACGAGTTATTCTTCGAGGACGAGGGCAGCGATCGCATGGTGCTCGACCTCTACAACGAGCAGGCGGGCATCCTGGACGACGAAGAAGACAACGATGTCGACCTTTCCTCCTATGCCTTTCAGATCTGGCAGCAGGCGGTGGAACTCGATCCCAGCCTGGAGCGCAAGATTCCGCTGCTGCCGGGGGTCAGTTTTTCGGCGCGGCAGCACATCGCCTTGCCGGACGCGCCGGAGGGCGTGCTGGTCTACTTGCAGACGCAGGCGGGCAACGACGTGCTCGCCTGGATCGACCCGGCGGGCAAAATCGTCAGCGAGTCCCATTTCGCCATTCTGAATGCGGCGCGCTGTGCACCGGCGGAACCGGCGCTGGAACGGGCGCCCTACCATCACGACGCCGTGCGCGCGGCGATTACAGGGCTGGTGGAGGCGCAGCGCCAGAACCCCAGCGGCGGACAGTTGGGGCGGCCCAGCGGGGCGCGCTTCCGCACCTATGAGCGGCTGAAAGCGTTTGCCGAGCGGCAGCGGGGCACGCTCTTTGGCGAAGGCTACGAAGCGCGCGGCCTCCACCGGGCCATCGAAGAGATCTACCGCTATCCCCTGCGCCCGACGACGGTGGACACGCTGAACCGGCTGCTCAAGACGGGCATCTCCGACGAGCAACTGGCGGAACTGGTGATCGACCTGCGCGCCGAAGATCGGCTGTGCATCGTCAGCGAGGCCGGCGAGGGGGATGATGTGCGCATCGTGTGCAGTTTGGGATTGGTGTAGAATGAGTTTGTTGATGTTGGAGGGCGACGGAAGGATGAACCGCATGACAACTGAGACCTATCAAGAGAAGATTCTGGCCGGTATGCACGGGCTGCCTGACGAGGTTCTGGCAGAAATTGCCGACTATGTATATTTTCTGCGGCGCAAAGTGACCATGCCGGATGTCTACGCGGCAGAAGTTCATCGCGAGATGCTGCAGTACACTTTGCGCAGCGGCCGCCAGGATTCACTCACTCATCTCGAAGAGGAGTTTGCCGACTATGACCAGCAGTTCCCCCGGAACCAGCTTGATCGCTGATACCATGGCGGTCGTCCTTTGGCTTGAGCAACGACGCCTGCCGCCACAGGCCCGCGCCCTCTTTCAACTGGCCACTCTGGGACAGGCAACGCTCTACCTGCCCGGCATGGTCTTTGCTGAAATTCTCTATCTGCATGAGCGCGGCCGCATTAGCGCCTCGCTTGCCGATGCCATCGCCCTGACAACCGAGCAGACGAACTTTCGCGAGATGCCCTTGTCCGCCGAGATTACTGCCGCCGCGGCGCGCATCAACGATATTCCTGAATTACACGACCGCCTGATTGCTGCCACTGGCGTCTCGGTCGGACTGCCGGTCATTTCCAACGATCCGTTGATGCATGCGTCACGTTGGGTGCACGCGTTCTGGCAGTAAATCGAGGCTCGCCTTCTTTGAATGCATGTTGAGGCCACTTCATGTCCCCAGAACCCTCCCGGCTCCGCCGCTATATCACTGAATTCAACTTCAAGCAGCTCTTCATCGAGGAGTTGGGCTGGGACAACGCCAGCCCAACTCCTCTGACCGTGACCGTTGACGGCGCCCCCTACACCTTGCGCCCCGTCGCCGAGAAACGGGGCATTGTGCTGTTGTCTTGTCCGCAGATTCCGCCCTACGCCGTCCGCCGCCAGATTGACCGGGAGGTGACGAAGTATCACCGCGAACACCTGATTGTCTTTGCAGCGCCAGACCAGGCGGCGCAGGTGTGGCTGTGGGTGCGGCGGGAAGCGGGCAAACCCTCTGCCGGCCGCGAGCGCCATTACTACCGGGGCGAGAGCGGCGAGCGGGTGGCGCAGACCCTGGCCGGGCTGGCCTTTGCCCTGGAAGAAGAAGGCCAACTCACCCTGATCGAAGGGGTGAGCCGCGTGCGCGCCGCCTTCGATGTAGACCGGGTGACCCGGCGCTTCTATGACCGCTTCAAGCGCGAGCATGACGCGTTTCTCAAGTTCATCACGGGCATTCCCGACAGCGAGTTTCAGCGCTGGTACGCCTCGGTGATGATCAACCGGATCATGTTCATCTATTTCGTGCAGCGCAAGGGGTTCCTGGCGGGTGATGTGGACTACCTGGCCACGCGGCTGGCGGAGACGGAACGGAGCGGCGGCAACTATTACCGGGACTTCCTGCGCGTGCTCTTTTTCCAGGGTTTTGCCATCCGTGAAGATGAGCGCACCCCGGCGGTGAATCGATTGTTGGGCAAGGCGCCCTATCTCAACGGGGGCCTCTTTGCCGTGCATACGGTGGAAGAGCAGTACGGCGCCGCGATTCAGATTCCCAACGAAGCATTCCACAAGCTATACGCCTTCTTCGACGAGTACAACTGGCACCTGGACGAGCGGCCACTGCGCAACGACAACGAGATCAACCCGGATGTACTGGGCTACATCTTCGAGAAGTACATCAACCAGAAGCAGATGGGCGCGTACTACACCAAAGAGGACATCACCGACTACATCTGCAAGAATGTGATGCTGCCCTTCCTGCTCGACGCGGTGCGGCGGGAGGTTCCGGCAGCGTTCGACACCAGCACCGACTTGCAGGTGATGCTGGGCCAGCGCAGCGCAACTGACACGCCGACGGTCTGGCGGCTGCTGGCGGAAGACCCGAACCGCTACATCTATCCGGCGGTGCGCCACGGGGCTGAACTGCCGCTGCCGGCGAACATTGCGGTGGGCGTCGACGACGTGAGCCAGCGCGGGGAGTGGAACCGCAGCGCGCCGCCGGAGTATGCCCTGCCCACGGAAATCTGGCGCGAGGTGGTGGCGCGGCGCAGACGCTATGCTGAAGTGCGGGAGAAGCTGGCCAGCGGCGGCGTGACAGCCAGCGACGACCTGATCACCCTGAACCTGAACATCCGCCAGTTTGCGCGTGACGTGATCGACACCTGCACGGCCCCGGCGCTGCTGCGCGCATTCTGGCAAGCGCTGCGCAGCCTGGCGGTGCTGGACCCGACGGGCGGCTCCGGCGCGTTTCTCTTTGCGGCGCTGACGATTTTGGAAGACCTGTACGACGCCTGCCTGGAGCGCATGGAGTGGTTCCTGGCCGAACAGCACGCCGCTCCGCCCACAGACACCCGGCTCGCCGACTTCCGGGCGACGCTGGCCGAGGTGGACCGCCACCCCAATCGGCGCTATTTCATCCTCAAGTCGATCATGGTCAACAACCTCTATGCCGTGGACATCATGGAAGAGGCGGTGGAGATTTGCAAGCTGCGGCTGTTCCTCAAGCTGGTGGCGCAGGTGGAGCGAGTAGACCAGGTGGAGCCGCTGCCGGACATCGACTTCAACATTCGGGCGGGGAACACGCTGGTGGGCTTTGTGACGCGGGAGGATGTGAAGACGGCGTTGGCGTTGGAGCAGAAGGGCGGCGGTGCGGCGCAAGGGCGAATGATCTTTGGCGAGGACCAGAGCGCCATCGAGCGCATCGAGGGCAAGGCGAAGGAGATCGACAAGGCGTTTGTGGATTTTCGGCGGCTGCAGACGCAGATGGATGTGCCGGCAGACAGCCTGAGCACGGCCAAGGCAGGGCTGAAGGCGAAGCTGGCGGCATTGAACGACGAGCTGAACCGGCTGCTGGCGCGGCAGTACGGGGTGAAGGTGGAGCGGGCCGCCGACTACCGGCGCTGGCTGGAGAGTCACAAGCCGTTTCACTGGTTCGTGGAGTTCTATGGGGTGCTGCAAAGGGGCGGGTTTGACGCGATTGTGGGGAATCCGCCGTATCTTGAAGTCTCGACGGTGCGTACCAGCTACACCTTCCTCAATTTTGTGACCGAATCCACGGGCAATCTCTACGCCCTCTGCATCGAACGTTCAACTGCATTGCTCAAAGCGGTTGGGATGCTTGGAATGGTGGTCCAACAGCCAATCGTATCTACAAAGCGAATGCAAGTGGTCAGAGATCTTTTAGCCGACAAATCACAGTGTCTATTCAGCAGCACATATGACGATAGGCCGAGCAAGTTATTTGATGGAATGCACCATGCCAGAATCGCGATCATTGTTGCAAGGCGATCACCAACATCGAGCAAGTGTGAGTTGTACGTCACGAAATATCAGAAATGGTACAAAGAGGAGCGGTCAACCCTCTTTGATCGCACTGCCTATTTCGCAAGTGATAGTCACCGACTTCTCGGGATATTCCCAAAGATAGACTCTGAACTCGAAGCACAACTGCTCAAAAAGATCGTTACGCAAGAAGGCTCATTTGGTGCATGGCTCAGTCCATCATCCACATCGCACTGTGTCTACTACAAGATTACTGGCGTGGGCCACTGGTTCACCATTACACTTCGCTCACCCAGATTCTTGCGAGATGGCGCAGAGTCAAGTTCGACCAGAGAGCAGGTAATGTGTTTCCCTGATCGCAACAGCATGTATCGCGCGTTTGTGACTCTAAACAGCACTCTGTTCTACTGGTTCTACCAGGTTCGGACAAATTGTAGAGACTTCAATCCCTCCGACTATCGGACATTCCCTGTGCCGAAAAGCCTGGCTGACCAGGACATGAGCGGATTAGGACAACAACTTCAAGAGTCGCTTGATCGATCAAGCTTGTTTTCAAGTGTGAGCCACAGCAAGACCGGTAGCATAGCTTATGAGCGTTTCAGCCCTCGCAACGCCAAACCAATCATCGACGAAATCGACCGCGTCCTTGCCCGGCACTACGGCTTCACCGACGAGGAACTGGACTACATCCTCAACTACGACATCAAGTATCGGTTGGGGGCGGATGAGGAGAGCACGGATTAGGAGAATGGGCGGATCGGCTGGCGCAGGGACTTGCTGCCCTTGGGCAACAGGTGATCCGTTGATTCTCCTGATCCGTGCTCTAGCGCCGGGCTGGACTGCATCCGCAACGACGACATCAAGGTTCGGCTGGGGGCGGATGAGGAGAGCATTGAATGACGAACCAAGCTGCCGGGCGTTATCTGCATATCTACTGTGACGAAAGCCGCCAAACCGCCGATCGCTACATGGTGATCGGTGGCATCATCGTGCCGCGCATGCACGAAGCTCGCGTTCAACTGGCACTACAGTCCTATCGAACTGACAACCAGATGAATGCTGAATTGAAGTGGACGAAAGTGTCGGACCAGAAGCTGACCGAGTATCGACGCTTCGTGGATCTGTTTTTCAGCCTGAGTAGCATCATGTACTTCAAAGCTATCGTCGTTGATACGAGCGAAATCGACCACAAACGGTACAACAAGAACAACCCGGAACTCGGATTCTACAAGTTGATGTATCAGTTCTTGCTCCATAGTTTCGGGCAAGAACTACGCCCAGGGGATCGATGCACCATTCACCTTGATCAGCGCACAACCAAACGATATAAGCTCTCGACGCTCTGCGCCATCCTGAATAACGGTTTGCGCAAAAAATACCGTCTCGAAGACAAGCCGATTCGGAATGTTCAGGCTGTCGACTCAAAAAGCAACGATTTCATCCAGCTCGCCGACGTGCTTATGGGGGCCATCGGCTACGAAATGAACGGGGCGCACACGCGTACAAATGCCAAGCGCGCCAAAATACATCTGGCCGAACACATTGCGCAATCTGTCGGCATCATCAATCTGCAGCAGCCCACGCCGCGCCGCCAACGGCACTTTTCAATTTGGCACTTTCATTTTCGCGCCGCAGGTGGTTAATCAGAGGGACAGCCGGCATGAAGAAAATTGAAAATGCCTCAAACCCTACACCCTTGCGGGCACCCTGACCGGGTTTCCGTAACATCATTACGGTTTTCGGGTTTGATGGCATCTGTCAACAGTATATCAGATGTTGCCGACTTTGTGGAGTAGGGAAAGCAGCGATTTTTCGCTCAAATTGCCGCGGAGTCGGCGAACTCACAGTGCACAATCCACAAGAATGACCCCGAAGGGTCCGAAGGCGTTAGCCTTCCACCTCCAGACTCTTGGATTGCCTGTACTTTACAGTTGACCAACAGCGTAGTCAAGTAAAGTTCGTCAGATTCGTCAGCCTTATCAGTGCGCAGCCGAAAGGATCAACCCCATGTTCACCCTTGACGAAGCCTTCGAAGCCCTCCACGACGCGGCGCGCCATGCGCTGCTCGACGCCCAGGACGCCGGCGCCGAGGCGTTTCGCACCGGCAGCCTGGCCGACGCCCAGGTTGCGCTCGACCGGGCGCGCCAGTTGCAGGCGCTCGATGCCCAGATCACGGCGCTGGAAACGGAGATGGAGCGTCTGCTGCCGCTGCAAGAAGCGGCCGGCCAACTGCGCCTGGATGTGGAAACGCCCACGCAGCCGGCGGTGCAGCGCCGGTCGCGCAGGGGGCTAAAGACGCCCGAGGCAGCGTTCATGCGTCCGATCCTGGAGGTGCTGGTCGACCTGGGTGGGAGCGGCGATGTGAACACGGTGTTGGAGCAGGTCTACGCCAAGATGGCGCCGCAACTCAACGATCACGACCGGTCGCCGCTGGCGTCGGACGGGGTGACGCCGCGCTGGCGCAATACGGCGCAGTGGGCGCGCAATGCGCTGCGCGAGCAGGGCTTGCTGCGCACGGATTTGCCGCGCGGGGTGTGGGGGATCAATGAGAAGGGGCGGGCGTGGTTGGGGTAGGGGGAGTGCCGCAGAATAGGCCGGATTTCTCTGTTCGGAAGCCACGCCGCTGCCCCGTCCGCAATTGCGCAGCTTCGATGTCTGCCATCTGCGAAAATCTGCGCCATCTGCGGATGATCGCCTTGCGCCCCCAAGTGCGGAGCAGCGCTCGCAAAACTCTTGTCTCCTATCATCCGTGAGTTTAGCGTCGTTCGGAGCCAGGCCCATCAATTGTCAATCTCAATCCCCGGCAGCGCCACCACAAACGTGCTCCCCTGCCCCGGCCCTGCGCTGGCCACGCGCGCGGAGCCACCGTGGGTCTCCACCAGCGCCCGCACGATGGCCAGCCCCAGCCCTGCGCCGCCCGCGTCACGGTCGCGCGCCGCGTCGGTGCGATAGAACCGGTCGAACACATGCGCCAGATGCTCGGCGCTGATGCCCTCACCGCTGTCCTGCACGGCGATCTCCACCTGCGGGCCGGCGGTGCGCGCCGTCACCGTGATCGCGCCGCCGGCCGGGGTGTGGCGCAGCGCGTTGGTAAGCAGGTTTTGCAGCACCTGCATCAGCCGCGCCCGGTCGGCTTGCACCAGTAGCGGTCGGCCCGATTGGGCGCCGGTCAGGGTGACATTCTGCGCCTCGGCCAGGGGCGCAAAGAGCTCGACCACATCCTGCAGCAGACCCGCCACATCCACCGCACGCAGGGTCAGCGGCAGTTGGCCGGCCTCAGCCTGCGCCAGCTCGTGCAGGTCGTTCACCAGCCGGTGCAGATGCCGCGTCTGGTCGTAGAGGCTGGCGATCTCTCCCTTGTCCAGCGGGTAGACATCGTCCAGGATCGCGCGCAGGTTGCCCTGCAACACGGTGAGCGGCGTGCGCAGTTCGTGAGCCACGTCGGCCAGCATGTGCTGGCGCAACTGCTCCGCCTGCTCCAGATCCGCCGCCATGCGGTTGAACGCATCTGCCAGTGCCACCATCTCATCGCTGCCTTTCGGCGTCACCCGCACCGTCAAATCGCCGGCGCCAACCTGCGCGGCGCCGGCAGCCAGGTCGTCCAGCGGCGCGGTCATGCGCCGGCTCAGCCACGCGCCCGCAGCAATGCCCAGCACACTGCCCACCAGGATCAGCGTCAGCGCCGACTCCACCACCACCGTTGCCAGCCGTGTGGGGAAATCTTGACCCGCCGGCGAGAGCGCTGCGGGCGGGGCGGGCGGTGGGTTCGGGCGCCGGCTGATGGCCACGCCGCCCAACAGCAGCGCCGCCATCACGACCACCACCGCGATGACCGCCGCAATTTGAAACCAGAGTTTGTTGAAGGGCAGGCACCGCGTCAGCCGCTTCACAGGTCGTCCGCCATGCGATAACCTACGCCGTAGACAGTGTGGATGTAGACCGGCTCTTTGGGGTTGTCGCCCACCTTGCGGCGCAGGTTCTTGATGTGCGAGTCCAGTGTGCGTTCGATGCTCTCGTAAGTATAGCCCAACGCACTCTCGATCAATTCGCTGCGGGTGAAGACATACCCAGGATTCTTCATCAGCGTGTGGAGCAAGTTGAACTCGGTGCGCGTCAGCTCCAGGGGTGCGCCCGCCAGCGTCACCTCGTAGCGCGTCGGGTCGAGCCGCAGCGCGCCGATCTGAAGCGTTGGCGCCGCCTGGCTCTCCTGGGTGCGCTGCTGGCGCCGGAGGATGGCGCGCACCCGCGCCAGCACCTCGCGCGGGTTGAAGGGTTTGGTGACATAGTCGTCGGCGCCCAGTTCCAGCCCCAGAATCTTGTCGGTGTCCTCCACCCGCGCCGTCAGCATAATGATCGGCGTCGCGGCCAGCGTGCTGTCGCTGCGGATGCGCCGGGTCACCGCCCACCCGTCCATGTCGGGCAGCATCAGGTCGAGCAGCAGCACGTCCGCGCGCAGATCGCGCAGCATCGCCAGCGCGGTCACGCCGTCATAGGCGACCTGCACCGCATACCCCGCCTGCTCCAGATACCCCCGCAGCAACCGGGCGATCTCCCGATCATCATCCACCACCAAAATGCGCTCGTGACTCATCAAGACACTTCACAATTCACAATTGACAATTGACAATTCACAATTCACAATTCACAATTGACAATTGTCAATTACCCTCCCCAACTCACCATCTGCTCCGCCCCAAACGTGTACTCGATTTGCACCGCGATCGGCAACGCCCGCTGATTGCCCCCATCCGCGTCCATCACCCAGAGCCGCCACGCGCCGGCTTCACCGTCAGCCTCCCGGTTGCTGAGGAAGACGATCTGGGAACCGTCGGGACTCCACGCCGGCGCCACGCTGCTGGGCAGCGCATCGACGAGCACGGTCTGCGGCTGCGTCAACGCTACCATATTGCCGCCGTTTGGATCAACTGCCCAGATCTGCCAGTGGCTGGCGCCCTGTTTCTGGAAGACGATGCGCCCGCTGCCCGGCTGCCAGTCCGGGTCCTGGTAGGCCGGCTGCAGCATGTCGTAGGTCACCACCTGGCTGCCCGCGCCCGGCGCATCCTGGATCGTCTGGATGCCGTCGGACGACTGGTAAACGATGCCCGCCGCACCCCAGTCCGGCGCCCGGCTGCTGGGCAGCGCCGACAAGCTGTGGAAGTCGCTGCCATCTGCGGCCACCACGCCCAGATCATACTCGTACCTGGTGATCAGCGGATAGTCGTCGGCGTCCAGGTCAGCGTATCTGCCGGTGAGAAACTCGTCGTCCGGCACGCAGCGCCCGCTGCCCATGTCGCGACACTCCATGCTCGACACGGCATAGCTGAAGACAATCGACGCGCCGTCCGCGCGCCACTTGGGCGACGCCATGTTCAGCGGGCCGGTGTAGATGCGCCGCTCGTTGCCGCCGTCGCTATCGATCAGGTAGAGGCCGCCGTCGCGCCCCTGGCGCGTGAAGGCCACCGTCTGCCCATCGGGGCTGATGGCGGGATCGAAGCCGGTGGTAAGCTGGCGCAGCTCGCCGCTGTCCAGATCATAGGCGTAGATCGCGCCGCCCTGCCCGGTTTGGAAGACGAGTGTGCCGGACAGCCCGGACGCGTTCGCATTGGAGATTGAGAGATTAGGAGATTGGGAGATTGGGGTCGCGGGGGCCGCTGCAACACTCGCCGGGATTGTATCCGTTGTTGTCGTCGGCGCCGTCGCCGGCTCTGTCACGGGCAGGCTGTCGATGGCGGCGTCCGCCACCAGATAGTAGGCCGACGCCCAGCCGGTTGCGCCGTCGTCCAGGGCGAGTTGCAGCCAGCCGCCATCGGCGCTGCGCCCCACGACGGCGACCACATCGTCCGCGGCCAGCGTGGCGAGGCGGGCATAGCCCGCGCCCGGCCCGGCGCGCACGTTGAGGCCGCGCGTCTTGGCCGTGTCGAGCCTGGCCGTGACCGGCGCGCCTGCTGCTGCGGGTTCAGGTGTGGCTGCCACACTGCTGGCCACATCGGCTGCGGCTGTGGGAACGGACGTTTCTTCCAGGGCAGGCATTTCTGCGGGCGCATCCTCGTCCGCTGCGCCACTCTCCACAACCTGCGGGGCGGTCAGCGTGGGCGGCGTCGCATCGGCCACCGGCAGGCGCGCCGTGTTGAACGCGATCACCGCGTCGCCGAGCACCCAGCCCGACGCCCTGTCCCCGGTCGCGAGCAGCCACTGACCGTCGGCGCTGCGGCCCACCAGGGTGAGACGGGCGCCGGGCGCCAGCACCGTCGCCGCGCCGCCGTCGAGCGGATGCACCTGCGCGCCGCGCATCCCGGCCACCGCGCTGATGCCGCCGGATGACGCAGCGCTTGCCGCGGGCGCGGCGGCTGGCGTCGCGATTGTGGCGGGTGCGCCGGGTCGGGGCGGCAGCGCACCGCCGGGCGCATCCAGGGTTGCCGTAAGCGGCTGGCCGGCGGTCAAGACACTCGCCGCGGCGGGTTGGCTGGTCGCCGGCGGCGCCGGCATCTGCGCCGTCACCGTAGCGCCTCCGGCCAGCAACCACCAGGCCAGGCCGGCTGCGATCATCAGCACGGCGGTAAACAGGCTGCGTTTGAGCCAGCGCCGCGGGGCCGGTGTGTTGTTGGTTGCACTTTCAGATCTGTTCGTTATGTTCATGGCGTATCACCTGTTATCTTACTCCTCTGCGAACCTCTGCGCCGCTGCGTCTCTGCGTCAGCCTTGCCCCTTTTCAACAGTCCCTTACGGCGCACCCATCGGCGCGCCGCCGGGCGGCGGTCCGCCCATCCCCGCGCCAAAGCGCAGCTCGTTGGCCGCATCATTGACGTAGGACGTGACGCTGCCCACCACCTGGTCGCCGGCCTGCAGCTCGGGTGACTGCACCACCGTCCATTCGCCCTGCACTGCGCCGGTCGTGACAGTCACAGGCATGGCGCCGCCGTCGCGCATCACCCGCACCACTGCGGCGCCCTCCTGCGTGCGGATGGCATTGGTGGGCACGAGCCAGCTTGCGTCGTCCGCCACGCTCGCGTCGATCAACGTGCCCACGGCGCTCATGCCCGGGCGCACTCCGGCCAGCTCCGCAGCCGTCAGCCGGATCGTCACCGGGTAGCTCACGCTGCTGGCCGACGCGTCGCTGGAGGGCGCAATCTGCGCCACTTCTCCGGCGAAGTTCTGGCCGGCCAGGGCGTCGATGGCCACTTCGGCCTGCTGCCCCAGCGCCACGCGCGGGATGTCCAGTTCCGCCACGCTGATCGTCAACTCCAACTGGCTGGGGTCGGCCAGCGTGACGAGCGTGGCGCCGCTGCTGACCTTGTCGCCGGCGGCCACGGCGACGGCCATCACCGTGCCGGCGATCGGCGCCACCACGGTGGCAGCGTCCAACGTGGCGTAGGCTTCTTCCAGGTCGATCAGCGCCTGCTCCAGCGCGATCTCGGCGCTGCGCTGGTTGGTGGCATCCGGCCCGGCGCGCAGATCGTCCAGCGTGGCCTGGGCGTCGGCGACCTGCGCCTCGGCGCTGGCGATCTCGGCGGCGGTGGGCGAGGCGAGCAGGTCATCCAATGTCACCTGCGCCGACTTGATGCTGCTCACCGTCGACTGCAGATCCGACGCGGCCGCGGCTGCGCTCGATTCGGCGTAGGCCGCACGCGCGGATTCCAGTTCGATGGTGGCGGATTGCAGGGTGGCGGCCTCGCTGCTCGTGCCCGCGTCATTCTTCCACGCAATCTGGTTGTAGGCGCTCTGCGCCTCGGCGACGGCCACCTCCGCCTTCTTCATCGACGCACTCAGTTGCGTCAGTTCATCCTGCGACGGCCCGGCCACCAACTCACTGTAGGTCGCCTGGGCCGCGGCCAGGCTGCTGCGCGCCGCGGCGATCTCGGCGTCGCTGGGGCCGGCCAGCACGTCGGCCAGATTCTCCTGCGCTTCGAGCAGGTTGGCTTCCGCCACGGCGAGTTCGCTGGCTGTGGCCGCGGCCATCACATCTTCCAGGTCGTTCTGCGCGGCGGCGACCGCCAGTTCGGTGCGTTTGGCGGCCCGCTCCAGGTCGGTGACATCGAGGAGCAGCAGCCGGTCGCCGGCGCGCACCACATCGCCCACGCGCACGTCGACGGCAGCCACCGTGCCGCCCGTCTCGGCGACGACCGGACGCTCGTCGATCAGCTCGATGTTGCCCGAGGCGCTCACCTGGCTGATGACCAGATCCGCAGCCTGGATGGTGACCAGCGGCGGCGCATCTTCCGCAGGTGCGGCGGCGGTCGTGGTGGCGCCCTGTGCGTTCACCGTGGGCAGTTGCGTCGATAGACCGGTTTCGTTCCAGACGTAGTATCCGCCCGCAATCAATGCGATGACGACAAACCCTGTGAACCACTTCGCTTTGGCGCCCCGTCGTTTCTTTTCCATAAGTCACCCTCTCTTCCACTTACACAGTTCGATTTACTTCATCAACGATGCTTCGACCGACGCAGCAGGCCGCTCTGTCGCACCCATAGAGCCTGTTTGTAAAGTCACCCACTTTGACGCAGCGTCGCGGAGACGCAAAGGTACGCAGAGGAATACAGCGGAGTTCGACCGGTGCGTTCTCTGCGTTTCTCTGCATCTTGGCGCCTCTGCGTTGAAATGGGCGCCATTACGAATAACCTCTTACTCGTACCGCAGCGCCTCGATTGGGTCGAGTTGGGTTGCGCGCAGAGCCGGATAGAGGCCGAAGACGAAGCCGCTGGCGGTGCTGACCAACAGGGCCAGCAGGACCGACCAGGGTTCGATGACGACGGCCAGGGGCGAGGCGGGGATGCTCGCCGTCAGTTGCGCCACCCCATAACTCAGCCCAATGCCAATCAGCCCGCCCAGGGTGCAGAGCACCAGCGCCTCCACCAGAAACTGGAGCAGGATGTCGCCGTCGTGCGCGCCCAACGCCCGGCGCAGACCGATCTCGCTGGTGCGCTCTGTCACCGAGACGAGCATGATGTTCATGATGCCGATGCCGCCCACCAACAGGCTCACCGCACCGATGCTGCCCAGCAGCGCCGAAAGGGTGCCCGAGACGTCGCTGGCGATCGCCAGCATGTCGGCCTGGTTCTGAATCTGGAAATCGTTCTCGTCGTCGGCGCTCAGGCAATGGCGCAGGCGCAAGATCTGCTCGATCTGCACCTCGAGCGCATCGAGCGCGTCGCCGTCGGCAGCCTGCACGATGACGCTGGAAACCACATAGCTGCCGCCGCTGCGCGCCGCATTGAAGAGACGTCCCTGGGCCACGCCGATGGGGACAAAAACCTGGCTGTCATTGCTGCCAAAGCCGGAGCCGCCGCTCTCCTCCAGCACGCCCACCACCGTAAAGAGACTGTCGCCGATGCGCAAGGTCTGGCCCAGCGGGTCGTCGCCGCCAAAGAGATCGGAGGCCACCGTGTCGCCCAGCACGGCGACGCTGGCATTGTCGGCCACCTGCGCTGCGTCGAAGAAGGCGCCGGCGGCGATCTCCAGGTTGCGCACTGCGGCATAGTTCGCTGTCGTCCCCACCACGGTGTAGCTGCCGTCGCTGCTGCCATAGGTGAGGGTGGCGTTGGACGAATACTGCGGCGTCACTGCGGCCACGGTGGGAAACAGGTTCGCGTCGGCGAGCACGGCGGCGTCGGCCAGGGTCAACGTCGCAGCGCTGGAGGTGTTGCGGCTGGCGCCGGCGCTGACCGTCAGCAGGTTCGTGCCGCTCGCCTCGATGCGATCCGTGATCGACGCCGCCGCGCCGCTGCCGATGCCCACGGTGATCAGCACCGCGGCGATGCCGATGATGATGCCGAGCATGGTCAGCCCGGCGCGCAGCTTGTGGGCGAAGATGCTGTCGATGGAAACGGCAAGATAGCGAAAAACCTTCATAACAAAGTCCGTTCTGAAAAGGGAATGGGATAGACCGCGGATTTGGCGGATGCGACGGATTTCCGCGGATTGACACAAGAAAAATCCGCGAGAATCCGCCAAATCCGTCTCATCCGCGGTCTATTTTTTCGTCCCCGACAATCTCGCCATCGCGCAGGGTGACGACGCGCTTTGCCTGGTGCGCCACGGTCATGTCGTGCGTCACGACGATCACCGTGATGCCGGCGTCGTTGAGTTCCTGGAAGAGCGCCATC
>JAPKMV010000089.1 GCA_026645635.1 Caldilineaceae bacterium | reverse complement strand
GAGTCCAACCCGGATCGCGCCTATGTGACCGTGGCCATCGACACCTACAGCACCGGCGGCCTCTTCAACAGCGGCTCCACCTGGTCGTCAGAGCGCGTCGTCGAAGTCGTGCGCGAGGACGGCGGCTGGAAGATCAACAGCGAAGAGTATTTCTACTGATGGCGCGCCGGCGGTTTCTGAACGACAAACGGGATGCACACTATGCAAACAACCACAACTGACACGGCGCCGGGCGCAACTCGCCTGACCACCGTGCGCCGGCTCTATGTCTATCTGGTGGCGTATGTCAGCCTGGCCGCCAGCCTCGGCAGCCTGGTCAGCCTGATCGACGTGATGACGCGCAACTGGCTCGAACGCAGCCAGGGCGTCACTGTCGGCGACGATTTCTTCGTCCGCTCGCTTGCCAGCAGCGCCGGCTTTCTATTGGTGGCCGCGCCGATCTTCCTGATCCATTGGTGGCTGGCGCAGCGCCAGCGCCACGAAGCCGACGAGATCAACTCGCCGCTGCGCAAGCTCTTTCTCTACGGCGCATCGGGGCTGTCGCTGCTCTTCGTGCTCGCCGCGTTCGACCAGATCATCCGGACGCTGCTGCAGCTCATCCTGGGCGAACCGCTAAGCTACACCAACCTGGAGACCGACTGGCTTTCCTGGGTGCTGAACGCCCTCCTCAACATTGTGCTGGTGAATTACTGGGCCTCTGTGCTGCGCGCCGACGGCGACTTCGGCGCGGAACAGCGCGGCGCCGCCATCGTGCGCCAACTCTATCTGGCCGTGCTCGGCTGGCTCGGTCTGGCGGTGGTGATGTGGATGACGTCCGACCTGATCGCCTGGGGGTTGGACCGTCTGATCGCCTTGAACCAGGCGCCAGATTATGGTTTCACCTGGTATCAGACCTTGCCTGGCGTTGGGAGCAGTCTCCTCCTCGGCGGCTGGCTGCTCCACAGCGTCTATGCGCAGTGGCGCGCGATCATCCGCTCCCGGCCCGGCGAAGGCAGCGCAGCCGTGCGGCGGCTCTATCTCTACGTAGCGGTCTTCGTCGGCGCAATCACCACGCTGACGCCGGCGGCGCTGGTGCTGCGCGACCTGATCCTGCGGCTGCTGGGCGATGGCATCGACACGGGCAGCCTGCTGCAAGACCTGGTGACGCCGCTCTCCTATATCCCGGTAGGGCTGGCCGTCTGGCTCACGGTCTGGCGCATCCTGCAGCGCGAAGCCGACGCTTACGGCGAAAGCCCGCAGGCGGCGACGGTGCGGCGGCTCTACTTCTACCTGGTCGCGGGGGTGGGGCTGGCGCTGACGTGGGTGGGCGCGGTGCAGTTGCTCAACGCGCTGATCGATGCGCTGCTGCGCTCCACGCCAGACGCGATTGGCGCCATCTGGCATCAACCGCTGGCCAATGGCGTCAGCCTGCTGGCCGTAGGCGCGCCCGTTTGGGCATTTCACTGGCAGGCCGTACAGCGCGTGGCGCGCAGCACGGACGCCGCGGGCCACGCCGAACGCACCGCCCTCTTTCGGCGCATCTATCTTTACGGCTTTGCGCTGGTGAGTGCCCTGTTCGTGCTCTTCGAGTTGTCACAGGTGATCTACAACGGCCTGCTCTGGCTGCTGGGAGAAGCTGACAGCGGTCTGAATGCCCTGTCCGTCGCCAACCAACTGGCCAACGCAACTGTAGCCGGTCTGCTCTGGGCCGTTCATCTGCTGGCCATCCGCGGAGACATGCAGATGGAACGAGCAAATGCCGGCGTGGAAGTGGCGCCGGCCGTCGCCCAGCCGCTCCCCCCAGAGGAGCGCCGCGCTGCCCTGGAACAGCGCATCGCCGCGCTGACGGCGGAGTTGGACGCGGCGCGGGCGGAGTTGGCTGAATTGGAGCGGGGAGATATGGGGACTTGATGTTTTGGGGTTTTGGGGTCTTGGGGTAATAGCACCGTCCTGGCACCCCAAAACCCTAAAACCTCACCCTATTCACCACCAGCCGCGCTTGCGCTGCGCCTGCTGGCGCTGCATCTGCACGACTTGGGCGAGCTGCTGCTGGATGGCGGCCATGGTGCCTTCCAGCGCGCGGAGGCGGCTTTCGAGCCGCTCTTTGCGCGTCTCCTCACGGCGTTGATACTCGGCCAGCGAACGCTCCAGTTCCAGCATCCGCTCGCGCAGTTTGCGGTTTTCTTCCTTGAGATTAAAATTATCCTGAACAACGACGCCCATCACTTCACGCACCGTCGTCTGGCTGTTGAGGACGGATTGCTGGCTGTTGGCGATGGTGCTGAGGATGTCGCCCAGGGCCTGGGGGAGCAGGGTCGCTTTGCTTTCCACGAGTTGCCGGCCCTGGTCGCTGTTGAGGCCGATGGCCGGCGCTTCGTCACGCACCAGCCGCTTGGGCGTCAGCCGCTCGCTGACCTGCTGGTCGTCGAAGCCCTGTTCGAGCAGCTTCTGCACGATGACCAGGGCCGCGACATCGGCGTTCGAGTAGCGCGGCTCCTGGTTATGCGCCGGCGTGCTGAGAAAACGGGCGAAACGCTGATTCCAACTGTGCAGCACATCAGCCGTCACCTGTAGATGGTAGGCGACTTCGGTGGCAGAATAGGTGGGTTCCGCCGCACTCTGCTGGGCAGCCGTTGGTTCAGCCATGAATGGGGTGCGCTATTCGATGACGCGCCAGGTTGTATCGACAACCTCGCCTTCCGTTGACTGCGCGGCGCCAGATTGTCCACCCTGCCCTTGCTGGCGGTCGAAATCTTTCACCGCCTGGTTGCCAAACTGGGTGAAGAAGAAGATGGCGGCGGCCACGACGGCGATGTCGTCGAAGGGCAGGAAAGGCATGAAGTCAACCGGCGAGATCCAATAGACCAGCGCTGCCACAGGCAGCAACAGTTTCAGGGTCAACGGGACGCGCCGGTCAAAGAGCAATTGGCCGGCATTGAGCAACTGGTTTAACATGGCGTTCATACCGATCGAACCAGAATTTCCAGAAACATTTTGAGTCGTCATCTACAGATTCTCCTTAAACAGCTATACTCAGTATAGCGAACAATACACGAATTGTGAATAATCGGTAGCCACCTATGCCTACGACGGCGCAAATGCTGGCCGAATACCCGCTCTTTTTGCTCGAAGTGCTCGCCGAGCTGCGCAGCGCCGACGTCGATGGCGTGCGCACGCGCGAGGAGGCCATCGAACAACTGGCGCCGCAGCTCACCGAGCCGACCAACGTGCAGATGGCCTATCAGGATGTGGTCGACGACCGCCCCGACGCCGAGGAGGCCGTGCGCCTGCTGCTGCGCGAACATGGCGAACTGGCCGAAGCCCAATTCAGCCGCCAATTCGGCGCCATCCGCCACATGGGGCCGGCCAAGCTGGAGCGCGAAGCGCCCTGGCTCAACCCCGAGAGCATCGCCGAACTGCTCTACTACTACGGGCTGATCGGCCGCGGCTACAAGGGCGCCGGCGAAAAGGCGCACACCATCATCTATCTGCCCAGCGACATCACGCCGTGGCTGCCCCACCCGCAGAGCGAAGCCGCGGCCAGCGGTCTGCCCCTCACGCCGGTGGCGCCGCCGCCTGTCGCCCGCCAACTGCTGGCCGACGACAGTTTCTTGAACGACGCGGGCACGCTGTTGGGTTTCGTGCGCGCCGAACGGCTGCGCCTGACCCCGCAAGGCCCCCACCCGGAGGACATCGACCGGCTGGTGCAGCGTTTCATTCTGCCCTTCCGCAGCGACGAACCTGACCTGGTCGTGCGGCTGGCGCTGCTGCTGCACCTGGCCAACCGCATGGGCTGGCTGCGCCGCGACGGCGACGTGGTGCGGCTGACGGGAAACCGCGTGAGCGCCTTTCTGGAACAGCCGCGGCCCGAACAATGGCGGGCGCTGTTCGAGGCGTGGCGCGATTCGCCTGAATGGAACGACCTCTGCCGCACGCCCGCCCTGGAATGCGCGGACACTGGCAGTTGGAAGAACGATCCGTTGCAAACCCGTCGCGCGCTGCTGCGTCTGATTGGCCAACTTGCTCCCGGTTACTGGTACACACAGGACGACCTGATCCGCGCCATCCGCACGGTGGAGCCGGACTTTCAACGCCCGACCGGCAACTACGACACCTGGTACATCCGCAACAACAGTACGAACGAGTTCCTCAAAGGTTTCGAGCAGTGGGACGGCGTGGAAGGTGTGCTGATCCGCTTTCTGCTGCGGGGGCCGCTCTACTGGCTGAATGTGATCGACCTGGCGGAGCCGGCCGCGGGCGACAACTTGCTGCTTTCGCTGGGGCGCTGGGGCGCGCGCTGGCTGGGCCACGACACGCCGCCGCCCGATGCGCCGCCGCTGCACCGCATCACCGTCGCCGAAGATTTCACCGTGACGGTGCCGCACACCGCGCCGCTGGCCGAGCGCTTCCGGGTGGAGCGCTTCGCTGAGTGGCAGCGCAGCTACCCCGACTATGTCTACCGCATCACCCAGCGTTCGCTGCGCCGCGCGGTCGAAGGCGGCATCACCGTGGCGCAAATTCGCCAGTTTCTCACCGGGCAGGGCCGCCAGGCGCCGCCCCGGGTGCTGGCAGCGCTGGAGCGTTTTGCGGTGGACGACGGCGAGCAAGCGGCAAACAAGCAGTAGTCAATCAGCCTGATACTCGATCACCTGCATACCTGGCACGCGGCGAAACTCACCGGTGTTGCGCGTCAACAGCGGCAGATCGTGCTGCAGCGCAGCAGCAGCAATCCACAGGTCGTGGGGGCCGATCAACTGGTTGGAGCGCACAAGCGTAGCATACGTCCGGGCATACAGATCGAGCATTCCATCGTCAGGCCATACTGTTTTATGGCGATCCAAGAAAGAGTGAACGCGGCCTTCGTCATGTTTGGCCATCACAGCCCCGCGCAGGAATTCGGCCTTGACAAGCCAGACCAAACGAATTTCGCTTTCGAGATAGGGTTGCAGCGACCGCAGGCGTTCCGGGTGAGCGGCGTTGCGCCAACAATAGATTAGAAAATTGGTGTCGACCAGATAGACCATGAACTACGCCGCCCCACTGGCGACGCTACCATGAGCATCCGCTTCTGCGCCGCTGTTTTCCCAAGTATTCGCCCAAACAACGGCTTCTTCCATGATCATCGCCTGCTGATCGGTCAGAACCGGCAGTTGGTGAAAGCTATCCAACAGATCGGCCAGCGTGCCGCGTCTGGGTACGACGCGCAGCACGACCGTGGAGAACGAGTCGTGGCTGTCTATTTTCCAGTCTTTGAGGCGGTCGTAGGCTTCGTCCGTCAATGTGATTGTCTTCATGCATGCATGATAGCACGAGGAACATAGACACGCAACCGTGTTCCGTGTAACCGTGTCAAGCCAAAATTGCCAGTTGACAATATGCTCATCACCGTTTACTATTCTGACGCTCCAAAGAGGGGTGGCGCCGATATTGCCTCACGGCTGTGCCGCAATCGAGAGAATGTAATTGGCTCCTGCTCCGCCGGCTCGTTTCTGTCGCTGTCGATACTGCGCAACCGTTCAACCGAAGTGTCGAATCCAACCAACCTAACTGTACACAAGGAGAAAGAACCCATGCAAGGACTGAAGAAATTCAAGTTGCTGCCCATGCTTGGCCTGTTGGTGCTGATCGCCCTGGTCTTTGGCGCCTGTGCGCCAGCAGCAACCACCACCGCGCCAGCCGCTGACAGTGGCGAGGCCGCAGCGCCGTCCAGCGACCTGCCCGCCGAGCCGGGCCGCGGTACGGATGGCACGCTGACCCTGCTTTACTGGCAGGCGGTGTCGATCGTCAACCCCTACCAGTCCACCGGCACGAAGGACTACCACGCCGGCTCGCTGGTGCTGGAGTCGCTGCTGGAATATGACCCGGCCGGCAACTTGATCCCAACCCTGGCGCAGGAAGTGCCCACGGTCGAGAACGGCGGCGTGGCTGAAGACCTGACCAGCATCACCTACAAGCTCAAGCCCGGCATCGTCTGGTCCGACGGCACGCCGCTGACCGCCGATGACTTCGTCTTCACGTGGCAGTACTGCGCCACGCCGGAAACGGGCTGCACCTCCGGCAACTTCTCGGCGGTGAGCAACGTGGAAGCCGTGGACGCCGAAACCATCAAGATCACCTTCCCGACGCCGCAGCCCTATCCGTACTACGCCTTCGTCGGCTACCTGTCGCCGGTGATCCAGAAGGCGCAGTTCGAGAACTGCGTCGGCGCCGCTGCGGCCACCTGCGCCGAAGCCAACAGCATGCCCATCGGCACCGGCCCGTACAAGGTCAAGGACTTCCGCGCCAATGACGTGGTCGTCTACGAAGTCAACGAGAACTACCGCATTGAGAATCAGCCCCACTTCGCCGAAGTCGTCATGAAGGGCGGCGGCGACGCTGAGTCCGCGGCGCGCGCTGTGCTGGAGACGGGCGAGGCCGACTACGCCTGGAACCTGCAGGTGCCGCCGGATGTGCTCGGTGCGATGGAAGAGCGCGGGCTGGGCACGGTGGTGGCGGCCTTCGGCGGCAACGTCGAGCGCATCCTGATCAACTTCACCAACCCGGATCCCAACCTGGGCGACGCCCGCTCGGAATGGACTGAGGAGAATCCGAATCCCCATCCGTTCCTGACCGACCCGGCGGTGCGCCAGGCGCTGTCGATGGCCATCGACCGCAACATCATCGCCGAAGAACTCTACGGCGCGGGCGGCCGGGCCACCTGCAACATCGTCTCCGGCCCGGAACTGTACGTTTCGACGGCCAATGACGCCTGCTTGACCCAGGACGTCGCCGGCGCGCAGGCGCTGCTTGAGGGCGCGGGTTGGGTGGACAGCAACGGCGACGGCGTGCGCGAGAAGGACGGCGTGGAACTGCGCGTGCTCTACCAGACCTCGACCAACGCCGTGCGCCAGCGCACCCAGGCGTTGATCCAGCAGTGGTGGAGCGAGATCGGCGTGGCCACCGAACTGAAGAACATCGACGCCGGCGTCTACTTTGGGCCGACCGACAACGCCGATTCGCTCTCCCGCTTCTACACCGACGTGCAGATGTTCACCAACGGCAACGACAGCCCCAACCCGCAGGCGTATCTGGGCGGTTGGCGCTGCGTCAACGAGAACGGCATCAACATCCCGAACAGTGCCAACGCCTGGGGCGGCGAGAACATCGAGCGCTGGTGCAGCGAGGAGTTCGACACGCTGTGGAATGAACTGGCCTCCACCGCCGACACCAGTGCTCGCATCGAGTTGGTCAAGCAGTTGAACGACATGATCGTGCAGAACTACGTCAACCTGCCGCTGGTCTTCCGTGCTTCCGTGTCGGCGCACGCCAACACGGTGGCGGGCGTGGACCTGGGCGGTTTCGAGACCGAAGAATGGAACATCGAGACCTGGCACCGCGTCCGCTAAGGGCTGGGGCTAGGCCGTAATCTCTAATCTCTCAATCTCCTGATCTCTTAATCTCATCGCAACCGAACGAGATTGAGAGATTAGAAGATTGGGAGATTCTTTCACCCTCACTGATTCTGGCAGGGAGGCAACCGCACGCATGGGACAGTACATCATCCGCCGTATATTGACGGCAATTCCTACGCTGCTTCTCATCAGCTTGATCATCTTCCTGCTCTTGGACATGGCGCCCGGCGACCCCTCGTCCAACCTGCCGTTGAGCATTCCCCAAGAAGTTCGCGTGCGCATCCGCGAGTCGCTTGGCCTGGACGAGCCGGTGCACATCCGCTATGTCAAGTGGATGAACCAATTTTTCATCGTCGAACCCATCGCCGCCTTCGAGAGTGTGACCGGCATCCAGATCGGCGATTCGGAGAACCGTCTGCGCATCGTCTCCTGGCTCAGCCGCGGCGTGCCGGTGATCGACCTGATCATGCAGCGGCTGCCGCAGACGCTCTGGGTGGTGGGCGTCTCCTATGTGCTCTCCGTGCTGATCGCGGTGCCGCTGGGCGTGCTGGCCGCCTATCGCCAAAACCGCCTCTTCGACCAGATCAACAGCGTCATCGCAGTGATCGGCTTTTCGCTGCCCACATTCTTTACCGGCCTGCTGGTGATTCTGGTCTTCGGCGTCTGGCTGGGCTGGTTCCCGACCATCTACAACACGACATTGGTCGTCAACAGTTGGGACACCTTCGTGCAACAGGTGCGCCAGATGGTGCTGCCGGTCTTTGTATTGACCTTCTTCCAGATGGCGGCCATCAACCGCTTCACCCGCTCGTCGGCGCTGGAGAATTTTAAGCTGGATTATGTGCGCACCGCGCGCGCCAAGGGTCTCAACGAGCGCGTCGTGATCGTGCGCCATGTGGTGCGCAACAGCCTGATCCCGGTCGTCACCCTGGTGGCGTTGGGGATTCCCGGCATCTTTGGCGGCGCCATCGTCACCGAGCAGATCTTCCGGGTCAACGGCCTGGGCGCGCTGCTGATCCTCGCCATCCAGGGCAATGACGTGCCCGTGGTGCAGACCACGCTCTTCATTTTTGCCGTCCTGGTGGTCTTTTTCAACCTGATCGCCGATGTGTTGTACGGATTGCTGGATCCGCGGATTCGGTATTAGAGATTGGAGATTAGAGATTGGAGATTGGAGATTAGGGGATTAGGAGATTAGGGGATTGGGCGCTCAATCTCTCAATCTCCCAATCTCTAATCTCCAATCTCCAATCTCCAATCTCCAATCCCCACCGCCTGACCATAGGAGTTTGTCGTCACATGACAGCCACAGCCGCCTCGCCTACCCTGGAACAGAGCCTTGCCCCGCGCCGCCACCGCACGCTGTGGGGCGATGCGTGGGTGCAGTTTCGGCGCAACAGGCTGGCCGTTTTCGGGTTGATCGTTCTCGTCTTCATGATCCTGATGGTCACAGTGGGGCCACTCGTCTATCAGGTGGATCCGAAATACATCAATATCCGAGAGGCGGGCGAGGCGCCGTCGCTGGCGCACCCCTTCGGCACCGACGACCTGGGCCGCGACCTGCTGGCGCGCAACCTGTACGGCGGGCGCATCTCGCTGGCGGTGGGCTTTGCCGCCATGCTGATCGCCATGACCGTCGGTGCGGCGGTCGGTTTGCTCTCAGGTTTTGTCGCCCGGCTGGACAACATGCTGATGCGCTTCACCGACATGATGTTTGCGCTGCCGCAGCTACCCTTGCTGCTGGTGATCAGCAGCCTCTTCCAGGATTCGCTGCGCCGCTCGCTGGGGCAGGAACTGGGCGCGTTCCTCCTCGTCGTCACGGTGATCGGTCTCTTCGGCTGGATGCCCACCGCGCGCATCGTGCGCGGCTCGGTGTTGTCGATCAAGCGCAAGGAGTACGTCGAAGCTGCGATCAACGTCGGCGTGCGTGAGAACAGCATCATGGTGCGCCACATTCTGCCCAATGTCTTCGGCGCGATCATCGTCGCCGCCACGCTGCAGGTCGCCAACGCCATCCTCACCGAGTCCACCCTTTCGTTTCTGGGGTTGGGCTTCCCTTCGGACATCCCGA
>JAPKMV010000899.1 GCA_026645635.1 Caldilineaceae bacterium | reverse complement strand
ATCTTCGTAACCCACATGCCTGCACCATTCCCCTGGTGCAGGTTTTCGGCGCGTGAGGGGCTAGAAAACTCCTTGAGGGCGGCGGTGAGCCGGAGGGGGGAGTCTTTGTGTGGGACTTCAGCCCCCCGGATCGCGCCGCGGCTGCGGCCCCGTCGCGCCCGGTGGGCTGGTGTCCTCTGGATCGTGGTCGAGATAGTCCTACAGGCCTGACCCGTGCTTACAGGACGGCGGGCGACGGCTGCGCCTGCCCGCCATCCTGTAAGTGCGGTGCAAGAGTAGGAGAAGGGGCGATAGGTTTGCGATCACAGCCTGCGGTAGGCCCCACCCCGTGGCGTCACTTCCAATACCAGCACGATCAGCATGTCGTCCTCTACCAGATAGACGATGCGCCAGTCCCCTACGCGCACCCGATACACGCTGTCAAAGCCTTTCACGGCGATGACGCCGGGGTGACGCGGTTCTTCTGCAATGGCGTTGATTGCCTGCTGGATGCGCCGGCGCAGGTCAGCGGGCAGCTTGCGCATGGTGCGCTCAACGTCCTTCTTGAGTTGGACCGTATAGACCGGCTGCGCATCAGTCGGCATCGAGCAGCCCCTCGGCTATCATCTCCTGTTGAATCTCAGACCATGGCCGCGCCGTCGACGGGTCGCGGCGCCACTCATCGATGGCGCCCTGCACGCGCTGGCTGGCGCGCCAGTCCTCAAGCTCCTCCTGAATGCCCATCCAGGCGTCATAGGAGATCACAACCGCGACTGGCTTTCCGTAGCGCGTGATCACCGCGTCGCCCTTCTCCGCATTATCAAGAATTCCTCGCCATTGCAGGCGGGCCTCGTTGCTGTCGATCGTTGCCAATACCATGATTCGTTACTCCCGTCTCGCTAGAATCTAACAACTCTATAGAGATTGTAAATGCCGCTAATGGAATCTGTCAAGCACCAGAATCACCCCGTTACCGCCTGGTAGCTCTTGCTTGTTTCCCAAAGGAGCATAACTGCTCGGCTCGGCTGCTACAAGCAGCGCCATGCCGAGCAGTCGATTTACGATTCAAGTCCTTCTCTCCCGCAATTCTTTCCTGCAAAGACCAATAAAAGAAGTGGCCCCATGAAGCTGAACAAATACCATGCTCGTCAACCGCGGATCGCGCAACTCTTGTGCCAGCGTCATGCAGATCGTGAGGACCGGGCGCCTTGCTCCATCCGGATTGATCCCATGCTTGATTCTCGCCCCGACGCGCGCAAGTACGGGCACGCGCAGGCAACTCGTCAGGATCGCCTCAAGCGCCAGCGCCGCGCCCAGCGCCGCTTCAAAGAAGTCATCAACTACACCAGATACGCCCAGTGGGTAGCCGACCGCGAGGCCAAGCAGAACGACCTGCTGGAAGGTCTGGGCTGGTGGCTGGAGTGGTCTCCATGCCCCATCCGCCACAACCAGAAAGCGGTTTCCTGCGCCCGGTGCACAGCGGCCGACTACGAATTCCGGCTGGGCGACGGAATCTGCCACGGATGCTGGATGCGGAAGCACAATCTCCGCACCGACGTGCCCCTGCACTTCTAACTCTCATGCCTACCTGACAGCGGGCGACGGCTTACGCCTGCCCACTGCCAGGTTTTCGGAGTTTCATGCCGGTTGCCATCGGGCAGGCCGGCGTTCGTTCGTCTTGCTTTCCACTTGCTTTTTGAAAGGAGCACCTATGTCCCGCCAACTCGCCTCTCGCCACAGTTCGTTTGCGCAACCCGGCTGCGCCACCCAGCCCGTCGTCCCGCCTCGTCGCTCCCGCGCCAGCCTGACCATCGAAGCGATCCGCAGCCAGGAAGCCGCCGTCAAGCTGGCGGACGGCGCCATCGCGCTCTACACGGCCATGCGGCCGTCGGAGCGGCGGCTCACTGAGACCGCCATCAAGGACAGCCAGTACACCGTGAGCCGCCTGTCCAGCGGCATGCCCGTGTACGTCGTCCAGCCCCCGGCTGCCCAGCCCCAGGCCGCCCAGTCTCCGGCCATCGAAGTCAAGCCCAAGCTCTCCAAGCAGCAGCGCGCTGCGGCCGAGAAGAAGCTGCTGGCGGAAGCAGCGGCGGCCAAGCAGAGCGCCAAGCCCAAGCGGGCGCGCAACCGCCACGACGACCTGGCGGCGGCCCGGGCGATGAAGCAGGTGGCCACGGGGCAGTGAGTATGGACAACCTGCTGTGGCTGCTCAACCTGCCTTTCTGGCAGGTAGCAGGCTCCATCATCCTGATCCTGCTGCTTTCCTT
>JAPKMV010000898.1 GCA_026645635.1 Caldilineaceae bacterium | reverse complement strand
CGTAGGAGGCGGGGTCATGGCGCCTATGTTGCCCAGTGGAAAGAGCAGCGTCGGGTTGACCGTGGGCGTGTTGACCGCGCGCTCAGTTTGCCGCGCGCGAGCGGTTGCCGTCATCCTGGCAGAAGACGGCTCGGTGCGCACGGTTCTGTTGCTGGCGCTGTCACACTGTTGCAGCAAGATGAGCAGCACAGCCAGGAAGCCAAGGTAGGCCCCGATCCGTTTCACATCTTCCTTGGGTATCGTTGCACGCCACAACCCAGTCCCGGACGCCCGGGGCGTATCGGACAGCAATTTAGCCACCACCGCAAAATCGGCCGTTGTCTGCGCCTCGGCCAGGGCCAGCCGCTGTGCTCCGGCGGCGTTTCGACGCTGCTGTTCGCGCCAGCGTGTTTCCTCCTGGCTCAGCGCGCTGCGCCCTTCGACAAGCTGGCGGTGCAGGCTGGCCAGTTCATCGGTGTAGGCAACATGCACGGCAAGTTCGGCCTTGGATGCAGGTTCATCCGGCACATCGAACACGAAGCTGTGCTCGACCTGGGTGCGCCAGGCCAGCAGATCTTCCTGCAGTTGCGCTGTCATGCCCGGCGTCTTGCGCAGTTGCTCCGGCGTCAGGTCGGCGGCAGTTTCCAGGCCGTAGGCGGCCAACACCATCACCAGCGTCGGTGTCAGCCCCGGCACGGGCGCATCGGCGAGATAGGCGCCTTCCAGCCAATCGACCAGTTGCTCGTCGCGCTGGGCGCGGTGGAGACGGCGCAGCTCGGCGTGATAGCGTTGGGCCACCGCCTGTGCGCGCTGATGCGCCGCGGCCAGCCTCTGCCGGAGGGCATCGAACTGCGCCAGGTCTGTCGCGGCCGCGTCGCGCTGTGCGAATGCCTGGCGCGCGGCAATGGCTGCGTCCATCGCGGCGCGGCGACGCTCCCGTTCCTCCAGCAGCATAACGCGGCGTTCCGGCAAGGGCAGTGCGATGATGGACTCCGGCGCGGGTTTCCCGGTCACCGCCGGAACGGTGTCCGGCTCCGTCGCAGCCGGGGACGGGGTCGGCGTCATGGCCGCGATCTCCGTCCAGAGCGCGTCGATCGCTTCCTCGGCTGGCGGGCGCTGGGTGGCGGCGAAAAAGGTGGCGCCACTGCGCAGTTCCAGATCGCACCAGGGGCAGGCGGGCAGTCCGGCATAGTAGCGGTGCATGGTGTTCTGGCTGCAGACGACCAGACTGCGGCGCAGCTCGTCCAATGCGCTGACCCAGGCCGCCGCGGTGGGCCGGCTTCCGGTCATCCCTTCGTCGCTGAACGCTTGCTCGAACATGCTCGCCATCGTCGTCGGCACGATGTTCAGCGGGGGTGTGTGAGGCGGCGGCAGCAGCCGGTGCGCCAGCGCGGTGGCGCTGTAGGCAAAGCGCAGGCTGCTGATGGCCTGTTCCAGGCTCAGATCGCTCCGGCCGTCGCTCATGCGCCCGGCGAAGGGATGGCGCCCCATGAAGAGCAGCAGAAAAGTGAGCACGGCCAGGCCGAAGGCATCGTGGTTGGGCGTGCGCGTCACGGCGGCGAAAGGTTGGCCTTGTAGTTCCGGTGGTGTGAAGTGAGCCACGCCCACCTCACAGCGAAATACCTGCCCATCGAGCGCAACCTGGAACGAATCGCTGTCGATCAGCTTGACCACAGCCTGCTGCGAGACGACGACGTTGCCGGGGTTGATGTCGCCGACGACGACGCCGGTGCTGTGCAAGGTGGCCAACGCCGCGGCGGTGTTGCGCGCCGCCTGCACCAGGAAGCCCCAGTCCGCCCGCGGGAACTCGCGTTTGCGGTGCGCGGGGCCGTAGAGGACGTGGACATCGTTGTAGCCCACCAGACGAGGCATTAGGATGCCCTGGACGGGGCCGAGCTGCGCCGGGTGCAGGGTGGCCACCGGCCAGGTGGTGATCTTGAGCAGATTGGGAGTCGCCACGCGCGCCATGCGGACGAGCTTTTCCTGCTTTTCCGCCGGCAGCGGCGTGTGGTAGATCTTGGCGACATGGCCGGCACGGGCGCCTTCCAGGGCGTAGACGCTGCCTTCACCGCCGCGCCCCAACAGCGCGCCCAATATCACTGGCTGGCCGTGCGCATCGACAAATCTCTGAGGGGGTGATGACATGGGGGCCTCGCGTGGTTAGAGATCGTTTGAAAAGTAGCAGGGTTGGCGCAGAGGCGCGGCGGCGCAGAGGTTCGCAGAGGAGTTGCAAAGCCGGCTACTGCTGCGCTCTCTCTTGATCTTCTC
>JAPKMV010000897.1 GCA_026645635.1 Caldilineaceae bacterium | reverse complement strand
AGCGGCAGAACCAGCGCGCCATCGTTGGCGCCGTAGCGCGGTATACGACCGTCACTCTCGCTCATAACTTGTTGGAGCAAGAGCGCCGCTTTGTAGATGCGGTCGCGCAGTTCCGCACTGAGCGGTTGCCCGTTCAGATCGCCCAGGCGCAACGCCCAGAGATAGTCGTGAAGCATCACACGGTGGTAGTTCATCGAGTGCTGGCTGAAAGCGCCATCCGCAGTGATCAGTTCCTGGGCCAGGCGTTCCAGCACTTGCCGCCCGCGTTCGCGCCAGCCGGCAGCAGCCCGCAGTTCCGGGAAGAGCAGCCCAATCGTCCACAGCCCGACGCCCTCGCTGACCCCGTGGTTGTTGCGCTGGCTGAGCGCGTAATCCAGGTTGGAGACGATGCGCTCGCCGGAGAGGGCGATCATCTGCGCCAGTTGGTGAACCCGTTCCGGCGTGGTGACCTGTGCGTCGGCAAAGCCGTAGAGACCGAAGCACCAGGCCATGACCCGGAAGGTGGTCTCCTGGCCACAGCGCCAATTTGGCCCCTGATAGGGCGGGTTGTGAGCGCGCCAATCCTCTACCATTTGCCAGAACTGTTCGGCGTAACCCTCGTCGCCGGTGCGCCAGTAGGCGCGCACCAACGTGTAGGCGAAACCAAAGCGGCTGGGTTCCCAGATCACCTTGATGTCGCCGTAGCCAAAGTCGCTCAACTGTGACCAGTGGCGGTCGGCCGGCGCCGTCTCACCGGTGAGGGCGTTGCGCTGCCAGGCCGGCGGGCTGCCGATCTCCCACCAGTGGCGCTCGAAGAAGCGCAATTGGCCGGCGGCGAGCTGTGCAGCATGGTGCTCCGGCGTTTCGTCGCCGTCGTCCCATTGGCGCAGTAAGGGGGCGTAAGCCGGGCGGTTGGCGGGCGCAAACAGGAAAGCCGGGGACTGGCCAGCGCGGTAACGATAGTAGGCGGCGGGATCGGCCAGCGTCGGGTCGGTCAAGAAACTGGCCAGTGGGCGCGCCGCCCATGTGCTGGCCGGCCAGCGGCGCGCATACCAGCCCAGGCGCTGGCGCAGCGCGTAGCCAGCGCGAAAAGCCAGCCAGCCTGGCCCCAGATACCGCATGAGCTGCGCTACCTGGACGAGAGAAGGCACTCTCCGCATAGGTGACTACCGGGCGGCCAGGATCGCGGCGATCCGCTCCGCGGCATGGCCATCCCACAGGGGGATGCCGCCGGCGGGGCGCTTGTCCCAACTCCGGTCGCCGTCGAGGATGGCGTGAAAACGTGCGCTGAGCAGACCGAGATCGTTGCCGACCAACTGGTTCGTGCCCATCTCCACGGTGATCGGACGCTCGGTGTTGGCGCGCAGCGTCAGGCAGGGGATGCCCAGGTAGCTGGTCTCCTCCTGGATGCCGCCGGAATCGGTGAGCACGATGCCGGCCTGGCTGGTGAGACGCTGGAAATCGTTGTAACCCAAGGGATCGACCAGGCGCAACCGTTCCGGGTGCAGCGCCAGACCCAGCCGGCCCAGCCGCTGGCGTGTACGCGGATGCACCGGAAAGACAACCGGCAGGCGTTGCGCCAGGTCGAGGATCGTCCCCATCAAGGCGGCCAGCACCTGATCGTCATCCACGTTGGAAGGACGATGCAGGGTCAACACACTGTAACCGCCTGGGGTTAGCTGAAGTGTTTCCAATACCGTGGAAGCCGCCACCGCCGGCTGCAACCGCACCAGGGTGTCGATCATCACGTTGCCCACCAGATGCACTTTGTCACCGGCGACACCTTCCCGCGCCAGGTTGACGTTGCCGTCGGGCGAGGGCGTAAAGAGCAGGTCGGAGAGCTGGTCGGTAACCAGCCGGTTGATCTCTTCGGGCATGGTGCGGTCACCCGAACGCAAGCCCGCCTCCACGTGCGCCACTGGGATGAGCAATTTGGCACAGACCAGCGCCGCCGCCACGGTGGAGTTCACATCGCCGTAGACGAGCACCATGTCCGGCTTCTGCTCCAGCACCACCGGCTCGAAGCGGGCCATGATCTGCGCCGTCTGCTGGGCGTGGCTGGCCGAACCGATCTCCAGATTGACGTCCGGTGCGGGGATGCCCAACTGCTGAAAGAAGATGTCCGACATGTTGACATCGTAGTGCTGGCCGGTGTGGACCAGGGTTTGGGTAACGCCGGCGTGCTGGCGCAGCGCGTGCAGCACCGGTGCAACTTTCATAAAATTAGGGCGGGCGCCGACAATATGAGTGATCTTCACAATACGCATCC
>JAPKMV010000896.1 GCA_026645635.1 Caldilineaceae bacterium | reverse complement strand
TGGAGCAGCTCCCGTCGATCTACGGTTTGCCCGGCGCCACCTGGGCGCTGACGATTTTCAGCTACCCCTACATCTTTCTCAGCCTGCGCGCCGGTCTGCTCAATCTCGACCCGGCGCAGGAGGAAGCAGCGCGCAGCCTGGGGCTTGGCCCCATCGCCGCCTTCTGGCGCGTCACATTGCCCAATCTGCGCCCCGCGCTGGCGTCCGGCGCGCTGCTGCTGGCGCTCTATGTGCTCAGCGACTTTGGCGCGGTCTCGCTGATGCGCTACAACAGCTTCACCCGCGCCATCTATGTCCAGTATCAGAGCAGCTTCGACCGCAGCCTGGCCGCGCTGCTCTCGCTGGTGCTGGTGGCGATGACGATCCTCCTGCTGATCGGCGCACGGCGCATCCAGGGGCGGCACCGCTACCACCGCGCCGGCGTGGGCGCCGCGCGCAAGCCGCGTCCCGTGCGGCTGGGCTGGTGGCGCGTGCCCGCGCTCCTCTTCATCCTTTTTGTGGTGACCGCGGCGCTGCTGCTGCCGATGGGCGTAGTCGCCTATTGGCTGGTGCGCGGCGTGGCCGCGGGCGAGTCGTTGCTGCCGGTTTGGGTGGCGAGCGTCAACAGTGTCTACGTCTCGCTGCTGGCCGCGGGCGCGGCGGTGCTGCTGGCGCTGCCGGTGGTCTACTACAGCGTGCGCTTTCCCAGCGCCTACAGCGCGTGGACGGCCCGCGCCGCGTATCTGGGCTATGCGCTGCCGGGCATCGTCGTTGCGCTCAGCCTGGTTTTCTTCGGCGCCAATTACACGCCCTGGCTCTATCAGACCATCGCCATGCTCGTCTTCGCCTACACCGTGCGCTTTCTGCCTCAGGGGTTGGGCACCCTGCGCACCAACCTGCTGCAGATCAGCCCGCGGCTGGAGGAGGCAGGGCGCAGCCTGGGGTTGAGCCGGCGGCGCACCCTCTGGCGGGTGACGCTGCCGCTGCTGCGTCCGGGCATCTGGGCCGGCGCCGCGCTGGTCTTTCTGACCACGATCAAAGAGCTGCCGGTGACGCTGCTGCTCAGCCCTGCCGGCTTCTCCACGCTGGCCACGCAGATCTGGTCGGCGTCGAGCGAGGCGTTCTATGCGCGAGCCGCGGCGCCGGCGCTGCTGCTGGTGGCCGTCTCTGCGTTTTCCATTGTCGTGCTGTTGGGCCAGGAAGGGCAGGAGGTGACATGAGTACACCCGGCATCCTCCTGCAAAATGTGGTCAAGCGCTTTGGTGTGGTCGAAGCGGTGAAGGGCGCCACGCTCGAACTGGCTGCGGGTCAACTGCTGGCGCTGCTTGGCCCCAGCGGCTGCGGCAAGACGACGACGCTGCGCCTGATCGCCGGCTTCGAGAGCCTCGACCAGGGCGTGATCGAGATCGGCGGGGTGCGCGTCGCCGACGGGCTGCGCCAGGCGCCGCCGGAGCGCCGCCGCGTGGGTATGGTCTTCCAGGATTACGCGCTCTTTCCCCACCTGAGCGTGGCGCAGAACATCGCCTTCGGCCTGCACCGCTATGCCGGCGATGTGAATCGACGCGTCGCCACCGTGATGGAACTGGTCGGATTGGCGGGGCTGGAGCGGCGGATGCCCCACGAACTGAGCGGCGGGCAGCAGCAGCGGGTTGCCCTGGCCCGTGCACTGGCGCCGGAGCCGGACGTGGTGTTGCTTGACGAACCGTTCTCGAACCTGGACGCGGGGCTGCGGGTGCGCGTGCGCGCCGAGGTGCGCGGCATTCTGCGCGCTGCCAATGCCACCGCGGTCTTCGTCACCCACGACCAGGAGGAGGCGTTCAGCCTGGTCGACCAGGTGGCGGTGATGTTGGAGGGCGTCGTGCAGCAGATGGCGTCGCCGCAGCAGCTCTATCACCAGCCGGCGAACCGCCGCGTGGCGGAGTTCATCGGCGACGCCAATTTCTTGCCCGGCGTGGCGCGCGGCCAGGTGGTGGAGACCGAACTGGGGCAGCTCTTCTTGCAGTATGCGGCGCAGGGGGCGGTGGATGTGCTGGTGCGCCCGGAGAATGTGACGGTGCGCCCCGCGCCCGCGGACCATGTCAGCCGCGTGCGCCGTGTGCTCTTCTTTGGCCACGACCAGTTGGTGACCATCGAACTCGCTTCCGGGCGGCAGCTCGACGCGCGGGTCAGCCCCATCTACAACTTTGCCATTGGCCAGCCCGTCGCCGTGCAGGTGAATGGGTTGGTGATGGCGTATCAGCGAATCTCATAATCTCATAATCTCATAATCTCACA
>JAPKMV010000895.1 GCA_026645635.1 Caldilineaceae bacterium | reverse complement strand
TGACCTACGATTGCGGCGCGGTGTCACGTTGCAAACGTGACCTACGGTTGCGGCGCGGTGTCACGTTGCAAACGTGACCTACGGTTGCGGCGCGGTGTCACGTTACAAACGTGACCTACGGTTGCGACGCAGCGCGGATCTTTGCCCACGCGGCGACGATGTGCTCACGGCGCACCTCGGTCTGGCCGATGGACATGCGCAGCGTGAACTTGCCATCGAGTTTGGTATGGCTCAGGTAGAGGTCGCCGCTGCGGTTGAGCCTGTCCATGATCTGCTGGTTGACTGCATCGCCCCCCTTGTGGCGGAAGCAGACCAGGTTGAGCGGCGCCGGCGCAGCCAACTCGAAGCGGTCATCCGCGCGCACCCATTCCGCAAGTTCCTGCGTCATTTTCACGTGATTACGCACATGATATTGCAATCCTTCCACCCCGTAATGGCGAATGACAAACCAGAGTTTGAGCGAACGGAAGCGCCGCCCCAAGGGAATCTGCCAGTCGCGGTAGTCGATCACGGAACCGGAACCGGTCGCGGTGTTGCGCAGATACTCCGGCAGGATGCTCAGCGTGTCGATCAGCGCCTTGCGGTCGGCCACGAAGAAGGCGTCCACGTCGAAGTTGGTGAACATCCACTTGTGCGGGTTGAAGCAGAAAGAGTCAGCCAGTTCGATGCCGTCGAGGATCCAGCGGAACTCCGGACAGAGCGCGGCGGTGCCCGACATGGCCGCATCGACGTGGAGCCACACCCCCTGCGCACGGCAGATTTCGCCGATCGCACGCACCGGGTCCATCGCATTCGACGAAGTGCTGCCCACGTTGGCGCAGACGAAGGCCGGCGTCAGCCCGGCGGCCTTGTCCGCGGCGATCTGCGCGGCCAGCGCCTCCGGGATCATGGCGAAGTGCTCATCCACGGCGATGGTGCGCAGGTTCTCGCGCCCCATGCCGGCCACCATCATTGCTTTCTCGATGGAAGAGTGCGCCTGGGAAGAGGCGTAGGCGATGAGTTGCCCTGTGCCCCCGCGCTGGTTGACCGCCCAGCCGGTGGCCCGTTCGCGCGCGGCCAGCAGCGCGCAGAGGGTGGCGCTGCTGGCTGAATCCTGGATCACGCCGCCGCCGGTGGCAGTGGATCTGAACTGCTCGGGCAGCCCCAGCATCTCCGCCAGCCAGTCCATCATGTGCGTTTCCAACTCGGTGCAGGCCGGGCTGGTGAGCCAGAGCATCCCCTGCACGCCCAGACCAGACGAGAGCAGGTCGCCCAGAATGGCCGGGCCGGAGGTGTTGGAGGGGAAGAAGGCGAAGAAGTTGGGCGACTGCCAATGGGTGACGCCGGGCATGATGATGCGATCCACGTCGGCCATCACCGCGGCAAACGGTTCGCCCTGCTGCGGCGGGTGAGGCGGCAACTGGGCGCGGATCTCACCCGGTGCAACCTGCGACAGCACCGGATACTGTTCGACATGCTCGTGGTAGTCGGCGATCCAGTCGATCAGCGCGTATCCCTGGCGGCGGAATTCATCCCAGGGCAGGTGGTAGGAAGTTGGTGTAGACATACAATCTCCGATTTTCTGCAACGACTCGCCTTGGTCACGAATTGCGCGCATCATGACGAATGCACACAAACTGCTCGTTTCAATTCGTCAAGATTCGTGCAATTCGTGACCAAAGGTTCTGGATGAGTGAACAGTTCTATCCCCTGGTCATTCTGCGCGAAAGCACCGGATTCGGCAAAAGAGAAGTATCCACACAATTGCCCCGCACCGCCTTCACAATGTCTTCACACTGTCCCGCTATCCTGTGCACAGAACGGCGAACAGAGAGCCGTCAAAGCAGAAGGCACATTCAAGCAGGACAGATACGAAAGGAAGACTGATCATGATGCGCAAGGGAACAGTGGCCACAGTGGTGGCGATGATGTTGGTGTTGGTGATGGCAGTCGCGGTCTCAGCCCAGGGCTACGGCCCCGGCGCCGGAACGGGCACGCCAGGGACGGGTCAGTGTGAGGACTTCGTTGATGCCGACGGCGACGGCGTGTGCGACAATTTCGTCGATGCGGACGGCGACGGCGTCAACGATGCAGCGCCCCGCGACGGCACGGGCAGCCAGTATGGCCAGGGCGCGAATCGCCAGGCGCTGGGGCAGGGGCAGGCGATGCGTGGGCCGGGTATGCGCGGCCAGCAGATGCAGGGGCAGGCGATGCGCGGCGCCGGGATGCGCGGTCAGGGCCAAGGCCAGGGTGTGGCAGCCCACGGCGCATTCG
>JAPKMV010000894.1 GCA_026645635.1 Caldilineaceae bacterium | reverse complement strand
CACCCTGCTGGGTGAGACGATCCCGCCCGACCCGCTACAGCCGCTCCCCGCGCGGCTGGATGATGGCCGCGTGGTCAATCTGCGTCTCTCCAATGCCGTGGTGCAGGCCTGGGGCGGTATCTTCGCAGATGCGGCCGCGGGGTGGACGCCGGCGTCGGCTGCGCTGCTTTGGCCCGGCGCGCAGGTCTACTTGCAGAGTGCGCCGGCGGCTGAGGCAGCGGCGGATCTGCTCGATGTGACGCGGGTGCGGTTGGTCGGCGCGCCCACGCTGCTGCGCAGCCAGTTGGTTGCCCAGGCCGATCTGGCCGCGGCGGTCGCCGACGAGGAAGCGGTGGCGCTCCTGGGCAGCCAGACCACGCCCGGCCTCTATCTCCTCGACCAGACTGGCCGCGCTCGCCAGCTCTGGCAGTATGAGAATGCTGCGCGCTGGCTCAACAGCGACCCCGATGCCGGCTTCCTGCTGACCGAACCGCCGGCCAGCGGTGGGCTGCACACCTTCACCTGGCTGCGCAATGATGGCAGCGGGCTGCAATTCTATGCGCAGCCTTTCTATGCGATTCAGGGCGTCGCCGGCGATGCCTACGGCGGTCTCTGGTGGATCGAGCGGCCCCAAGCTGCGTTGGATCAGTGGCAGCTCTGGCATTATGACCCGACCAGCCAGCAGATCGTGCGGCGGCTGCAAGCAAGCAGCGATCTTTTTGCTGCGGCTGAATCCGGCGGCGTGCTCACCCCAGGGTTGGTGGCCATTGCGCCTGCTGCACCCGCCAGCCCGGGCGCCGCCACGCCCGTGGAGCTGATCCTGGACACCTTCGACGACGTGAACCAGACGCCCAACAGGGGGCTTTATCGCCTGACCCTGGGGCCGGTCGACCTGACAGGGCAGGCCACGCTGGCGACCGCGCCCACACCCCTGCTCCCCGCGGGCAGCTACCTGGGGCCGCTGGTGGTCAGCCCCGATCTGGCGCGCATCGCCTATCTCGCCTATGACCCGGACCACCGCAGCCAGACCGCCGGCGTCCGCCGCCCGGCCAACTCCGCGCGCCTGCTCGACATGGCCGCCGGCAACGCCACCACCCTGCTCTATCAGACCGAGACGCCGATTGAACTGCTGGCGCCTGCCCTGACCTGGCTGGGGCCAAACCGGCTGGTGGCGCAGCGGGCGCGCCTGGCCGGCGACAGCGACACGGTGGCGGAGGTCTTCGGTGTGGCTGAGCTGCAACTGGCGCCGACAGGTGCGCCGGACAACGTGGTGACGGGGGTCAACTCCTTCGTGCTGCCGCGCCAGCAGTCGCTGCTTGACCTGGCTGCGTGTCTCGACGGCCAGAGCGCGCTCTTCCTGACGCGTGACCCCGACGGCGAACAGACGTTGCAGCGCTGGGGCGGCCAGGCGCAGTTGCTGCCGCGCTACGTGGCCCCGACTGCGCTGGATCGGATTCACCTGTGCTGGCGCAGCTAAGCTATTTCGCTGACTGGCGCGACCTGCTGCTGGCGGTGGCCGGCGTTCTGATTATCTTCTTGTTGGCGATCTGGTGGCGCCAACAGACGCGCCAATGGCCGCGCGTGTTGGCCGTGGCGTTCATCGGTGCGGCGGCCCTGTCATTCGCCAGCATCTTTGTCTTCGTGGTTTCGCCCCACTATGCCGGCTGCCCGGAAGGGTGTACAGGCTGGCGCGGTTATCCCTTGCCCATTGCGCTCGTCTCCATCGACGGTCAGACGCAGATCGGGATGCTGGATTTTGGGCTGAATGCCCTGCTGCTGTGGGTTGTGCTGCTGCTGCTGGCGTTGGTCGGGCGAGTTGCCGCGAGCTTTTTGGGCTGGGAGCAGCGGGCGTGGCGCACGCGCGGCGCCATGCTTGCTGTGCTTTTTATCATCCCGTGGGCGCTGCTGCCTCGCTACCTGGAGCCGCCCCAGCCTACGCCCAGCGGCGAGGAACTGCGGCTGGTCAACAACGCCCGCCGCGCAGCGGAGGCCACCTACGGTGTCACCGGGCTTTGGGTGCAGCGTCTCGCGCTGGAGGATGTGCGCCAGCTCAGCCCCAATCCGTTGGCCGAGGCCAATCCCAACCTGGCCGGCGTGCGCAGCCAGGTCTGTCTGCGCGGCTACACCTATTTCTATCTGCCCTGGCGCCGCTACCGCATCAGCCTGGAGCCTACCGGCGTGACCGCGCTCGGCCTGGCGGAACTGCCGTTGGAAGGCTCGTGCTGGCAATAACCCCCCACTCACCCCCTCACCCTCTCACCCCCTCACTATTGGGG
>JAPKMV010000893.1 GCA_026645635.1 Caldilineaceae bacterium | reverse complement strand
TCGACACGGCGGCGCTTTATGCCCAGCTTGGCCTCGCCGCCGACATCCCGCCGGAGACGGCGCTCAAAGACCTGGAAAAGATCGTCGCGGGGTTCGAGGTGAGTGTGGTGCGGGAGGTGGTGGACAGCGTGTTGGGCAACGCAGCGCCAGCATCGGATGCACCGGCCGCAGCGTCGGCGACCCCGATTGCGGTGGAGTCCACACCGACTGCCGCGCCGACCGCCACGCCGGCGTCGGCTGCTGCGCCCACGGCGCCGCCAACAGCCGCGACTGAACACACGCCGCAGGGTGACGGCAGCGGCGCGGGGACGGGCGGCGGTGAGGAAGGCGTCCCGCCGGCAGTGACCGGTGCGCTGGACATCAAGGGCCGCCACACCCTGCAAGAGATCGCCGACGCCACCGGCATCGCACTGGCGGACCTGCTCACGGCGCTCAACCTGCCGGCCGACACCGACCCGGGCACAGCCGTGCGCGACCTGGTCGAGGCCGGGCTGGTCAGCGAGGTGGAGGAAATCCGCACCACGGTGGCGGAGTTGCAGCCGTAGCCACTCACCTCTCCCTTTTCATGCAGCGCACGGCAATGTCGCCGTGCGCTGCCGCGCCTGGTGCAGCAGACCCTTCATTTTCGGATGCTTTGACAGGAGCGAAGTAGACGGACTATACTGCCGCCGGAGATAGGACCTGCACCTGTGCTCACTCAGTAAAGGATCTCTACATGACAACCTATGTTCTTGTCCATGGCGGCTGGCACGGAGGATGGTGCTGGAAACGTGTCACACCCTTTTTACCTTTTACACGCCAACGCTTACCGGCCTCGGTGAACGGAGCCACCTGGCGTCGCCAGAAATCAACCTTTCGACCCACATTCAGGACATCCTCAACGTCCTGATCTATGAAGATCTGACCGATGTTGTCCTGGTTGGGCACAGCTATAGTGGGATGGTAATCGCGGGCGTCGCCGATCGCGTACCAGAACGGGTGACCAGGCTCGTGTACCTGGATGCCTTTGTTCCTGAAGACGGACAATCTCTGCGCGACATACTCCGACCGCCACACGGCGATGGTGTGAACCTCGAAGCCCACTTGCTGGATGGATGGCGCTTACCCTACCCCTTCCTTGAGCGTCCATTTGGCATCACCGCCGAGATCGATAAGCAATGGGTCCTCGACAAAATCACGCCCCAGCCAATCAATACTTTGCTCGAACCCATCCGTTTTACGAACGGCGGCGCGCCCACAATCCCGCGAACGTACATTTATCTCAGGTCTCCGGGAGGGCAACCTGCGGATACTGAATTTGTGTGGTTCGCGGAGCGGGCGCGTACGCAACCCGGGTGGACATATCACGAGTTGGTCAGCGGTCATGATGCGATGATTATCATTCCCGAGGCGGTTGCTGCACTGCTTCTTGAACAAGATAGAGACATGTGATGCGCAGTGCGTGTGGGAGATGCCTGCATCTGCTCCTATCAACTGCCAGACCAATTCCATATGCAAGGCGTCGTGCTCGATCCAGAGCTTGCGGAGACGTTTCCAAACACCAAGTCAGTCAATAGACTTTATCGGCGGATAAAGTCCAAAACCCTTGGTGAGCCAGGCAGAGATGACATTGACAACGGAAGTTGGTTTACCGGAAGTCGACCAGATCTGCGCCAGGCATCAGATCGGTGTCAGGGAGCTGACCTCGGTTGCCGGCAGCTTTGGCAAGAGAATCTTCATCATCAATCAGTCACTGCTCCTGCGCGTGTCGGCAGCACCCATGACGCTGGAACAGGAGAAGTTCAGGCGCGTTGCTGCGCTGGATTTTGTGCCGAGACTCGTTCACACCGGCATACTCCAGCGGGACGATGGGCCGATCTACTACACCCTTTTGACTTTCTTGCCCGGCGATGATTTCGTCGATGCCTACCACGCGACGACGGCAGCGCAGCAAAAACAACTCGGCAAGGCGATCTCAGGGTTCTTGGACAACCTGCACGCATTGACCGCAACGCACTATGACATTGGCCTCTATGTGCCGGCGCTTCCCCACTTTGCTGGAACCTGGCGCGAGGGTCATCGGCGCTATTGGCAACTTCTTCAGCAAGCAACCGAGAACTCACACTGGAAGGCGGACACGGTCCGGATCTTCGAGAGCGCCTTTCAGTTTCTGGAAGCCTCTGCTGCGGTGTTGGATTTTCAAACCGGCCCCAGGCTGCTGCACAACGATTTTCATCCCAAGAATATACTCGTCGATCATGGGCGCTTTTCGGGGG
>JAPKMV010000892.1 GCA_026645635.1 Caldilineaceae bacterium | reverse complement strand
CGTCGTTTTCAGCCGCGCCACCGGCGAGACCTTTATCGAGTATCTGACCCGGGTGCGGGTGCACAAGGCAATGGAGTTGCTGCGCATGACGCCGCTCTCTGCGGCCGAGGTCGCCTATCGCGTGGGGTACAACAATCCCCGTTACTTCTTCGCTGTCTTCAAGAAAGCCACGGGGCAATCGCCCACCGAGTTTCGCTCGGAAGCCAAATAGATCGTAATCATTGGCAAGGGAGTTGGAGGCAATGTCGCAACAAGTGCACACAATCGATAGTGTGGCCGACTCGCGGGCGAGCGGCGCAACGGTGGCCGCGGATGGGGGCGCGCGCCTCTTTCCCACGCTGCACCTGACGCTCCAGGCCAAGATGCTGCTCGCCTTCTTCGTGCTCATCGTGATTATGAGTGTGCCCTATCTCTTTCTGGCCGTGCCGGTCTTTCAATACCAGGCAGAGTACGACCGCATCATCGACAACATCACCACTGCCAACAGCATCAACGGCTATATCAAGTCGGCGATCGACGCCGAGATGTGGGATGTGATCGCGGGCAAGGAAGATTTCTACACCGCAGATCAGTATGCCATTCTGGATGACGTCGACCAGAAGCTGACCGCCATGCGCGCCAGCGCCACTTCGCAGCGGGGCCGCGTCAAATTGCGCGTCATCCAAAACACAGTGGAAACCCTGCGCCATGATGTGGATCGTGTAGGAGAGAGTTTGTCCACCAACGCCACCTTCGACGAGAACATGGTGTTGATGGAGCGCATCCGCGATGTCTCCGCGCTGGTGGAAGCCAACGTGCAGGACTACATGCTCTTCGAGGTGAACCGCACCGGGCAGCAATATCGCGACCTCCAGGCCGGCGTGCAGCAATGGATGATCGTCAGCGCGTTGGGCATGGCGATTGCCGTGATCTTCTCGATTGTGGCGGCCTGGCGCATCTCGCGCGGCATCTACCTGCCGATCAAGAAGCTCCACAACATCACCACCACCATCGCCCGGGCTGACCTGGAACCGCTGGTCACCGGTGACAATGTCGACGAGATCGCCGAACTGGGGATGAGTTTCAATATCCTTGTCGGCAAGGTGCGCGAACTGCTGGACGCCAAGATCAAGGAACAGGAGAACCTGAAGAAGGCGGAGCTGCGTGCGCTCCAGGCGCAGATCAACCCCCATTTTCTCTACAACACACTGGACACCATCATCTGGATGGCGGAAGCGAATCGACCGGCGCAGGTGGTGGAACTCGTGCGCGCCCTCTCGCGCTTCTTCCGCATCACGCTGAGCAAGGGCAAGGATTGGATCACGGTGGGCGAAGAGATCGAGCACATCAGCAGCTATCTCACCATCCAGAAGATTCGCTACAGGGACATCCTGGACTACGTGATCGACGTCGACCCGGAGGTGCTGGACGCCACGATGCTCAAGCTGACCTTGCAGCCGCTGGTGGAAAACGCGCTCTACCACGGCATCAAGAACAAGCGCAGCGGCGGCGTCATCACCGTGCGCGGCCGGCGGTGGGACGATGGCCACCTGCTCGTGGAAGTGAGCGACAACGGCATCGGCATGACCGCGGAGAAGGTGGCTCAGTTGCGCGCCGCCCTGGCCAACGAGGGGCTTGCCGCCCGCGAGAGTGGTTTTGGGCTGTGCAACGTCCATCAGCGCGTCAAGCTCTATTACGGCAAGCAGTATGGCCTGACCGTAGAAAGCGAATACGGCCAGGGCACGCGCGTGTTGCTGGACATCCCACTGCAATGACATGGACAAGCATTACGCCGACTTCGACAGGCTCAGCCGGCGTAAGTTCTGGTGTATCTTCTCGATACTCCGAGGGTAGGGGCACGATACATCGTGCCCATGATGTAAAAGTACGGGGCAGGCATCATGCCTACGGCGCCACAAACGATGAAAATGCTTCGCGTCTTTGCACCTTCGCGTGAGCTATTTTTGAGAAGCTACGCTCTGATCGTAAAAAAACTGACCGATTGGCAGTAAAAGTAGCCCCAATTCAATACACCACACGGCCAACGTCCCAAATTTCACCACAATTTGCAGACATATTGGCCGCGATTAAGCATTGTTGCGCATGAACAAGTTCCCTACAATTGAGGCTACCGCGGTTCCGTAACCAGATCGTATCGTTGTGCCAAAATTTGTCATATTCTTTCCCAGGAGGAGAGACGCTATGAACATGCGCAAATTGCTGCTTGTCATTTTGTCCTGTGTGATGATGTTGGTGCTGGCTGCCTGTGCGGCGGCCGTGCCTGCCC
>JAPKMV010000891.1 GCA_026645635.1 Caldilineaceae bacterium | reverse complement strand
CCCAATCTCCAATCTCTAGTCTCCAATCTCACCCCAACATCCCCCACAACGCGATCACTGCGCCCGCTGCCAGATAGGGCGCATACGCGATCTTCGATTTGCGCGTGGCGCGTCCGGTGGCCAGCAGCGCCAATGCGGCGACGCCGCCCAGCAGCGCGCCGGTTGCCAGCGCAGCCAGCACGCCGGGCCACCCTGTCATCAGTCCGATCACGCCGGCCAGCTTCACATCGCCAAAGCCCAGCGCGCCGCGACCGAGCACGCCCAGCACGAAAAAGAGGCCAAAGCCTACGCCGCCGCCGAGCAGGGCGCTGGTCGGCGCCGGCGGCGCTGCCAGAAAGCTGATGGCCACGGCCGCCACCGCCGCCGGCGCCAACATCACGTTGAGCACGCGACGCGTCTCCAGGTCGATCACGGTGACGGCAACATAGAAGGCGACATAGAGCCAGGCAATGGCCAGGTGCAGCGGATCGCCGGCCAGACGCCAGCCAAAAGCCACAAACAGCAAGGGAGTTGCCACTTCGACTGCCAGGCTGCGCCACGCCAGCGGCTGACCGCAGCGAGGGCAACGTCCCCCGCGCAGGAGCCGCCAGGGGAGCGTCGCGCAGTGCAGCCATGTGCACGCAGCCAGCGCAGGCAGTTGCTGGGGCCGGCGCCAGTCCGGCAGCACATCGGCGCACCAGTTGACCAAGACAGCGGCAAGCCAGCCGGCGATCAGGCTGCCAGCCATTAGGTCAAGCGGCATGAGGTTCAACCCTTGCTAGGTGCAAACAGGGCGTCAATCGGTCAACCCCGCGGCGCGCAATTCCCACGGCGCAGCCGGAGCGCCGTTGCCCACGCCGCAGAAGCTGACGCAACTGCCGCTGTTGCACTCCTTGGTGGCGATGATCGCCTTGGAGTTGATACGTTTGTAGTCGTTGGACATGCCAGGCTTGGGGTTGAGCGTGAAACTCTGCACCCAGCCGCCCACACTGACGCAGCCGAAACTGCTGATATAGTAGCTTTCCGCGTCCGTGCCCGAACAGTTGCTGCCGGTAGCGCAGTTGACGCCCGAATACAACCCCACTTGCACCACTTCACCGCGGCGGGCGTCTACATCATCCTTGGCGCTGGCCTTCACGCCGCGCAACCCTGGGATACACGCGGGCAGTTCAACGCGCCCGCCAGACCCGTTGCGCAAACGACAAGCCAGTTCCGACGCGCCGCAGCCTTCCGCTTTGCAGCTATCCGTGTAGACAGGGTCGTTACTTGAGGGGAAGTCCATCCACCCTCGGGCAATATCGGTGACCACGACAAAGTCGTCGCTGCCGTTGTTGTCCAGGTCACAATCATAACAGTCGCAGATCTCGTGTGGTACGCCATCAATCTCGCAAAGTACTGCACCGGCGTCGCCGGCTGCATTCCAGACCACCATGGGCTGGCCACACTGGACGCCGGCATAGAGATTGAGATCGAAGGAGATCGGCCACAAGCCACAGGCCGCGTTGGCGCCGGTGCAGGAGGCAGTCGCCTGCGCGTCGACATTGATCGTCACCACGCCAAGCAGACGAGCAATGAGGGTTTGTACGCTCTCGTGGGCTGTCACCACCACCCGATTGCTGATGATTTGGATGTCGTCTGTTGTGATGTCCGCGGCTGCCATCCCGTTGCGCACCAGGTAGTTGACAGCCGCAGCGCGCACCGTCGCCTCGCTCTGCCCCAGGCACATCTCACGCGCACCCGCCAGCGCCGCTGCATCGGCCGCGTTCTGCATACGGCGACGCTCCACATAGGCGTTGCCCATGTCCACCGCCAACGCCAAGAAGCCGATCAGAACAAAGAACATCAGCGCGAATTGCACCAATGTCTGGCCCGTCTCAGAGTGAGGGGCGAGGGGCGAGGGGCGAGGGGCGAGGGGCGACGTCAGCCCACTATATTCGTCGTCACCGGCGCGGGTGAGACGTGGCTTTCGATGAATGAATGTTGGATGCAGCCAGATTCGCAGCCTCATGACGTCTCAGTTTCCATGAATCAACAATTGCACGCGGTTTCCATTATAGCGTGATTTGTGCAAAAGGCTGCACGTCCACCGGTCGAAAGGTGTCTTGCTCCTCGCTTACGCTCAGGTTCGGACAACGTCGCCCCTCGCAACTCGCCCCTCCCTCAATCCGTCAACCCCGCGGCCCGCAACTGCCAGGGCGCAGCCGGCGCGCCGTTGCCGACGCCGCAGCGACTGACGCAGCTGCTGCTGTTGCAGGTCTTGGTGGCAATGATGGCCTTAGAACTGACGC
>JAPKMV010000890.1 GCA_026645635.1 Caldilineaceae bacterium | reverse complement strand
ACCGACTGCTGCAAAATGCCGTAGGTGGCGCGGTTGATGCGGGCATTGCGCGGGATCGAGCTGACATCGTAGCGGATGGCGATGCGCATCGCCGCCTGGCCGTTGCGCTGATAGCCCAGGTTGAGCGTGCTCAGGCGGCCAAAGTTCTGGTTGGGGAAGGCCGACGACATGTACAAATCGGCATTGGTGAAAATGCGCTTGACCACGCGCAGGTTGTCGCCCTCGCGCTTCTCGGAGAGAATCTCGACGCGCGCGGGTTCGCCCTCCTCTGGGGGATAGGCTTCTGGCGGCGCCGGCAGCACGACCGCGGGATCGGGCGGCGCCTCCGGCTCCGTCGCGCCGTCGGCCCCATCCTGGGCGCTGGCCGGCGCGGCCAGGCTCAACAACAGGGCGAAGAGCAGCAGCCAGATAGCAAAGCCTTGGCGAGTCAGCGTCTTCGAGCGTTTTGTTGGTGGTTTCATAGTGTGTGTTCCTTGTGTAATGAAATGAGCGAATGGACACAATTGCACTGGCTGGCAGCCGATTTTGACAGTTCCAGGTCATCGGCATAATGTGCAGGGCGACAAGCAACGGCGCCGATATCAGCGCGTCCGCACAGCCCAACCCATTGTATGAGACAACCAGTATGCCAACAACACCGACGTATGACCTTTCTGTTGATTCTGCCAGCAACAGGGGTGATGTGACAACTCTGCCACTGCCGCCGGGCGACATGGGGCGGCCGCTGATCGGCGAAACGATCGCCTTTGCCCAGGATCCGGCGCGCTTTGTCGCCGAACGCCGCGCCCGCTACGGTGATATTTTCCGCACAAACCTGATTGGCGCCAAAACCATCATCATGACAGACGAAGATGCGCTGGCCTGGATCTTTGCCGGCGAGGGAAAATATCTCCAAAACAAGTGGAACGGCAGCACGCGGCGGCTGTTGGGCGAGGAGTGCACAGCGATGCTCGTCGGCCCGGAACACGCCCAACGCCGCGCCCTGTTGATGCCCCACTTTCGCCACAGCGCCATGCGCGCCTTTGCGCCCAAGATTCAAGCGATCAGCGTGCGCCACTTCGACCAGTGGGCCGCCAGGGGCGAAACCACGGTGTTAACGGCCATGCAGACGCTGGTCTTCGAGATCATCGTCACGCTGCTTCTGGGCGACGGCGCCGACGTCGATATTTCCGCCCTGAGCAAATTGTTCCGGGCATGGACCGCCGGCATCGCCACGCTGCCGATCAACCTGCCTTTCACCACCTACCACCGCGCGCTGCGGGCGAAGGGACAACTCCTCGCTGCCATCGACGCCATTGTCACTGCGCGGCGCCGTGCACCGGAGCAGCCGCACGACATCCTGGGCGCGTTGTTGACGGTGCGCGACGCGTCCGGCGCTCCCCTCAGCCATGACGCCGTCGTGCATGAGCTGCACAACCAGTTGTTCGCCGGGCACGACACCACCGTGACCGTCATGACCAACCTGATGCTGCAGTTGGCGCAGCACCCGGCGGTGCTGGCGCGGGCGCGCAGCGAAGTGCGGGAGCTGGCGCCGCCGTCCGCGCTGCTCGACCTGGAGCGCCTCAAGCAGGCGCCCTACATGAACGCGGTGCTCCACGAGAGTATGCGCTACCTGGCGCCGGTGTCAGGCACCTTTCGCATCATGCTGCGCGACATGGCCTACAAGGGCTATCGCATTCCCCAGGGCTGGACCGTGCGGCTGGAAATCGCCGGCACCCACACCCACGACCAGATCTGGTCGACGCCCTTCGACTTTGACCCGGAGCGCTGGCTGCCCCCGCGCGAAGAACAGGCGAACCGTCAGCACAGCTTCATCCCCTTTGGCGGCGGCCCACGCCTCTGCCTGGGCGTGAACTTCGCCTGGGCGGAGATGCGGGTGATGTTGGCGCTGCTCCTGCGCGACTATGCCTGGCAGGTGGCGCCCAACCAGGATCTGAGTTACGTGATGGTGCCCTTTCCCCGCCCCAAGCAGGGGCTGCGGGTGCGTTTTGGCCGCGCCGATGAGACGCTCTGACGCGAGCAATCTGCGCCCTGCGCGCTGGGGACGCTGCGGGTAATTCGGCGAAATCGGCATTCACCCGCCCGTTCCCAGCGCGCAATCTCACGAGAGCCGCTTGCAGCCGTCTATTTCTCCGCCGCCGGCGTCCACACCCGGCCTGGCTGTGGTGCATCGGCAGCCCAGCGGCGCACGCCGGTCATCTCCTTGGTCAAGGTCGTCAGGTCTGGTGTGAAACGCGGCGCCGGGCGAACGATAGCGCTGGCAGCGTT
>JAPKMV010000088.1 GCA_026645635.1 Caldilineaceae bacterium | reverse complement strand
GCCTACGATGTGCGGTTCGCCGCGCAGCACCGCGCCGCGCACCGTCCACCGCTGCGCCGCCGACGTCGCGCGCAGGGTGAGCAGATTGTCGTAGGCATAGGTGTGCTGGTGCTTCTTGCGTTCGATCAGGTTCATGCCGCGGCGTTCGGCCAGGAGCGCCGCGTTGACCAGGTTGACGCGGACCGAGACCACATCGCCCAGCAGCCCCTTGATCACTGCCGCACGGATGTAGGTGAGGTCGAAGTTCGCCAGGTCGCCCTCGGCAGTCAGCTCGACATCGCCCACGCCCTGCGCGCCCAACTGTTTGATGAAACGCCCCATCTGTTCCGCCAGCGCGATGTAGGGTACCAGGAATTCCAGGTCCTTCGGCGGCAGGATCGGTGCATTGACCGCATAACGGGCGGGCTTGTCGGCCAGCACGTCCAGCACCTGCAAGGCCACATCTTCGGCCACCTTCTCCTGGGCTTCGATGGTGCTGCCGCCCAGATGCGGGGTCAGGATGATGTTGGGCTGTTGGCGCAGAGGGCTGTCTGCCTCCAGCGGCTCGTTGGCGAAGACATCCAGTGCCGCGCCGGCGATGCGCCCGTTGGTCACTGCATCGACCAGCGCCTGCTCGTTGACCACACCCCCGCGCGCGACGTTGATCACCCGCGCCGTAGGCTTCATGCGTGCAATGCGCTCCTTGTCGATCAGGTTGCGCGTCTGCGCAGTGAGCGGCACATGCAGCGTGATGAAATCGGCCTCAGCCACGAGGGTGTCGACATCGACCAGCGTCACGCCCCATTGGGTGGCATACTCGGCTGTCACATAGGGGTCATAGGCGATGACGCGCATGCCCAGCCCCTGGGCGCGGCGCACCACCTCCTGGGCAACGCGCCCCAGCCCCACCGCGCCCAACACCTTGTCGCGCACCTCGACGCCCATGAAGCGGTCGCGCTTCCATTGGCCCGCGCGCACGTGCGCGTCGGCCTGGGGAATGTTGCGCGCCAACGCCATGAGCATGGCGATGGTGTGCTCCGCCGCGGCCACCACGTTGCCCGTGGGTGCGTTGACCACGATCACGCCGGCCTGGGTGGCCGCGTCCACGTCGATGTTGTCGACGCCCACGCCCGCCCGCCCGATCACTCGGAGCCGCTTGCCGGCCTGGATCAACTCTGCGGTGACGCGGGTGGCGCTGCGCACCAACAGGGCGTCATACTGCCCGATGATGCGCAACAGTTCTTCAGGGGGCAGCCCCGTCTTGACGGCAACCTCGAGATTCTGTGCTGCCTGCAGCGGCGCCAAGCCCGCATCGGACATGGCGTCGGCCACCAGGACTTTGAATGTATCGTACATAGTCTGCTTCTTCTACATGCTCTCCGGCGCGCTGATGCCGATAAGAGAAAGGGTTTTCGCCAAACCCAGCCGGGCGACGCGGCAGAGGAGCAGCCGCGCCTGGCTGAGCGCCGGGGCGTCCACATCGACGACGCGGCAGTCACGATAGAATGCGCTGAATGCTTTGGCCAGTTCCACGGCATAGTGGGTCAGGTTATGAGGGGAGAGCTTATCGACCGCCGTGTCGATCTGCTCCTCCAGGTCGAGGAGTTTGCGGATCAGCGCCAACTCGGACGGGTGCGTGAGCAGCGCCACCGGTGCGCTTGTCCCATCTGCCGTCACGTCGAAGCCGCTTTCGCCGGCCTTTGCCAGGATCGAGCAGATGCGCGCGTGGCCGTACTGGACATAATAGACCGGATTGTCGTTGGTCGTAGCGACGGCCAGGTCGAGGTCGAAGTCGATGGCACTCTCCGGCCCACGGCTGAGTAGGTTGAAGCGCACGGCGTCGGCCCCCACCTCCTCGACCACATCGCCCACGGTGAGCAGGTTGCCCTTGCGTTTGCTCAGTTTCACTTCCTGGCCGTCACGCACCAGTTTGACCAGGTTGTAGAGCAGTATCGTCAGCCGCGTCGGGTCAACACGCAGCGCTTGCAGCACCGTGGCCATGCGCGGCACGTGCCCCTGATGATCCACCGACCAGACATTGACCACGTGGTCGAAGCCGCGGCGGACAAACTTGTCATAATGATAGGCGATGTCGCTGGCGAAATAGGTGGGTGCGCCGTTGGAACGCACGACGACCTCATCTTTTGCCTTCGCCAGATAGTTGCTGGCCAGGAACCAAATGGCGCCGTCCCGCTCGGCCAGATCGCCCTGCGCCTGCAACTGCGCCAGCACCTGGTCGACCAGCCCATCATCGTAGAGGCTCTGTTCGCTGAACCAGCGGTCAAAGCGCACCCCCATGCTGGCGAGTTCACCCTGGAGGTTGGCAAGCACGATTTCTCTGCCGATGCGCTTCAACTCGACAATCGCTTCGTCCCGGGTCAGGCGGAGCAGGCGGTCGCCTTCCGTGGCCGCGACTGTCTGTGCGTAGCCAATCATGTACTCGCCCATGTAGCCATCGGTCGGCAGCGCTTCGTCGCGCCCGAACAACTGGCAGTAGCGAGCGTATAACGACGCAGCAAAGGCGTTGAACTGATTGCCTGCGTCGTTCACATAATACTCACGCTGCACCGTATAGCCCGCCGCCGCCAGCACATTGGCGAGGCTGTCGCCCAAGGCCGCGTTGCGTGCGCCGCCGTAATGGATGGGGCCGGAAGGGTTGGCGCTCACAAATTCCACCTGCCAGCGTTGACCGCGCCCGCGGTCGATGTCGCCAAAGGTCGCGCCGGCCTGATCCGCGGCGATGACCTGCTGCTGCAGCCAGCCATCGGCCAGCCAGAGGTTGATGAAGCCGGGGCCGGCGATCTCCACCGCGCCGATCATGCAGTCCACCGGCAGATGCGCCCGGATCGCTTCTGCAACCGCGCGCGGGTTGAGATTGCCCCCGGCCTTGCGCACCGCTGCGGCCGTCGCCATAGCGATGTTGGTGCTGTAGTCGCCGTGCTCCGCCTGCTTCGGACGCAGGATTTCCACGGCGGGTAAATCGAACGCCGGCAGCGTCCCATCAACCTGCGCCGCCTGGATGGCGTTGGCAACAATCGTCTTGATCTCGTCCCGAATCATCTTTCGTCCAGTCGTGTGTGACAGTGACGCAATTACGCAGGTTTGATGTCGGCCATCTGCGAAAATCTGCGCAATCTGCGGATGAGAGTCTGGCGCTCCCTACTACGATCCATGACTTTAGTCACCAGCCACCGTTTCCAGGTCTCGCCAGTTTGGCCCAGCTTCGACGTCCACCTTGAGCGGTACAGCCAGGCTGTAGGCAGTCTGCATCACGTCGCGCGTCAACTCCGCTACGGCGGCAACTTCCTCCGCCGGCGCCTCCAACACGAGTTCGTCGTGCACTTGCAGCAGCATCCGCGCCTGGAAGCCGCTGGTGCGCAGCCGCTCGTGCAGGCGGATCATGGCAATTTTCATGATGTCGGCGGCCGTGCCCTGGATCGGCGCGTTGATGGCTGCCCGCTCCACCGCGCCGCGCTGGTTCATCGGCAGCTTCGGGTTGAGCAGTTCCGGGAAGAAGCGTTTGCGCCCCAGCAGCGTCTGTACATAGCCGGTGCTGCGCGCGCCGGCGATGGTGTCGTCGATGTAGGCGCGGATGCGCGGGTAGGTCTTGAAGTACTGATCCAAAAACTGGCGCGCCTGTTCGTGGGTCAGGTCAGTGCGGCTGCTGATGCCAAAGGCGCTGGAGCCGTAGATCGTGGCAAAGTTGATCGTCTTGCCCAGGCCGCGTTGGCTGCGGTCGACCTGCTCCACCGGCACGCCGAAGAGCTTCGCCGCGGTCACGGCGTGAATGTCCAGGTCATGCTGGAACGCGTCGATCAGCAACTCCTCCTGCGCCACATGCGCCAGCACGCGCAGCTCGACTTGGCTGTAGTCGGCGGAGATCAGCGACCAACCCGGCGGCGCAACGATGGCGCGGCGGATCTCGCGGCCCACGGCGGTGCGGATCGGGATGTTCTGCAGGTTTGGATTGCTGCTGCTCAGGCGCCCAGTGACGGCGCCGGTCTGGCTGAAGCTGGTGTGCAGCCGTCCGGTGGCCGGGTTCACCAGCGTCGGCAGCGCGTCCACGTAGGTGCCGCGCAGCTTCTCCAACTGGCGCTGTTCCAGGATGATGTCCAACACCCGTTGCTGTGCGGTGGACAGCTCGGCGCCGTAGGCCGTCAGCGTCTCCAGCACATCGACCGCAGTGCTGTACTGGCCGGAAGCGGTCTTGCGCAGCCCGCGGGTGGGGAACTTCATTTCGTCGAAGAGCACCTGGCTCAACTGCTGCGTGCTGCGCAAGTTGAAATTGTGCCCGACCACAGCGAAGAGTTCATCCTCCAGCTCGCGCAGCCGGCCGGTCAAATCGACCGACATTTTGGCCAGGAACGCCGTGTCGAGCAGGACGCCGGCCATCTCCATGTCGGTGAGCACCGGCAGCAGCGGGCGCTCGATCTCGGCGTAGATGGGCCACAGGTCAGCCGCGTGGAGCTTTGGCGCAAACTGCTCCAGCAACTGGATCGTGGCGTCCACATCCGCGCCGCAGTAGGCGCCGGCCTGCTCGATGGCCACCTGGTCGATGGTGATCTGCTTGCGCCCGCTGCCAATCAGATCGGTCAGCTCGGTCATGTGCCAGGCGAGCATCTGCCCGGCCAGCGCCTTCAGGCCGAGGGTGCGGCTGCTGGGGTCAAGCAGCCACGCCATGAGCATCGTGTCGTCGATGGCGCCGGCCACCTCCAGCCCGTGGCGGCGCAGCACCGTCAGGTCATATTTGGCGTTGTGCGCAACCTTGGGGCGGCTGGCGTCGGCAAAAATGGGCTGCAGGCGCGCCCGCACCGTCGCCCAGGGCAACTGCTCGCCCTCGCTGTGGGCGACGGGAATGTAGGCGCCTTCCCCCGCTGCCCAACTCAGCCCCAGCCCGACCAGATCAGCCTGCACGGCGTCGGCGCTGGTGGTTTCCACGTCGAACGAGATCACCGCAGCCGTGGCCAGGTGATTTAGCAATTCATCTAGCTGAGGGGCGGTGTATACGCACGAATAGTTGCTGGGCGCGGTGGCGACATCGACCGCCGTTGGCGTCGGCGGCGCGTCGAACAGCGCCATCTGGCCGCTGTCGCCCTCCGTCGCCGCGCTGGGTGTGGCGACAAGCTCCGCCGCCGGCAGTTCTTTGAGCAGGCTGCGAAATTCCAACTGATTGAAGAGCGCAATGACCGCATCCGGCGCATAGCTGCGCGTGCGGCAGGCGGCAGCGTCGTAGACCAGGTCCAGGTCGGTGCTGATGGTGACCAGGCGCAGGTTGCGGCGCACTTGGTCGGCGTAGTCGATGAGATTCTGGCGGGTCTTGGCGCCGCTGATTTCGTCGATGTGCGCGTAGAGGTTGTCCAACGAGCCGTACTGCTGGAGAAATTTGACCGCAGTCTTCTCGCCCACGCCGGGCACACCAGGGATGTTGTCCGACGTGTCGCCGGTGAGCGCCTTGAAGTCGATAAACTGGGCGGGCGTCAGACCATAGCGTTCGTAGACCTGGGCTACGCCATAGACGCTGGTGACGGGATTCGGCCCGCCGGAGGTGTAAAGCACCTGGACGCGGTCGGTGACCAGTTGAAACATATCGCGGTCGCCGGTCATGATCAGCACATCCTGGCCCTGCGCGGCGGACTGGCCGGCCAGCGTGCCGAGGATGTCGTCGGCCTCGAAATTGGGGTAGGTGACGACCGGGATGTTGAACGCGTGCAGCATCTCCTCGATGCGCACCATCTGCGTGCGCATGTCGTCGGGCATGGCGTCGCGCGTCGCCTTGTACTCCGGGAATTCGGCGTGGCGCCAGGTGTCGCCCGTGTCGAAGGCGACGGCCACATACTCCGGGTTGTACTCTTTGAGCGCGCTGAGCAGCTTACGCGTGAAGCCGTAGACCGCCGCGGTCAATTCGCCGTCGCGGGTGCTGAGCGGCGTTTTCATGCCAAAATAGGCGCGATAGGCCTGGGAGTGGCCGTCGATCAGCAGCAGTAGTGCCATGTTTGACTTGCTTGTGGCGCAGAGAAAGACGCCGGTGTTTGCCGGCGCGGATCGCTACTCGACAGCCAGCTTGCCTTCATTGACCAGTGCAAGGATCTGCGGGTACGTCAGAATCGAGCGCAGCGTGCGCATGCGCCGGCCTGCGTCCAGCCGACAGCGCCCGGCGGGCAGGTCAAGGATAAAGTTTTGACTGCTCCGGTTGGCGAGCACGATGATGTCCTCCGGCTTTTCGATCCACGTGTACTCGTCCCGCCGTGCGGTGCTCTGTTTCGCCATTGTTCTCGATCCTTTCCAGACTGGCAAGTTGAGCGTCATGTATCAGCTCAGAACTTCCCCATTGTACTGGTCGTTGTGTCATTTTGACAAGATACCCGGTAAGCGGCGCAGCGGCAGGCGCTGTTGGCTGGCGCACCGGTCGATTCTGCCAGAGCGTGACGCCGATCACCGCGGCAAAGCTCGCGGCATAGAGCAGCATGAAGAGCGCCGAAAACCATCCTGCGCGCTCGGCAATCAGATAGGCGGCGAACAGGCTGTAGCCGGCCAGCAGCAGTTCGCCGAGCATGATGCGGTCGATGGGCAGCCGGTAGGTGCTGGTGCGCCAGCCCTCGCCGGCGTGCTGCACGCGAAACTTGGGCGTGCGCTGGAATTCGCCGCCGCGCGTCGACCAGCCCTGCCAGACGGCGTGGGTGTTGTTGAGGCAGACGCCCAACCCCAACAGGGTCAACAGCGGCAGATGGAGCCAGTTTTGCAGCCAGCGGTTGCGGTGCAGGCGCAACTGGCCTGCGGCATAGAGCAGCGGCGGGCCGAGCGACGTGAGACCCACCAGAGGGATCGGCGAGATCGGCTCGCCGCCGAGCAGCAGAATCGGCGGGATGACCAGGAGCAGGAGCAGCAGCAGCGGATGCACGAGATAGCTGGCCAGGTGAATCAGACCAGCGATGCGCTGCCCAGGCGGGCGCGCGCTGCGTCCCACCTGCCCGCCCAGCTTGCGCAGTGTCTGGATGCTGCCCTTGGCCCAGCGGAATTGTTGGCGCTTGTAGGCGGCCAACTGGGGCGGAATCTCGGCGGGCGCTTCCAGCTCGTTACAGTAGCGGGCGCGCCAGCCCGCCAGTTGTGCGCGGTAGCTCAGGTCGAGGTCCTCGCAGAGGGTGTCCTGCTGCCAGCCACCCACGGCCGGGTCTTCGATGGCCGCGCGCCGCCAGACCCCGGCCGAGCCGTTGAAGCCGAGCATGTAGCCTGCGGCCTGCCGTCCGGCCTGCTCGATGGCGAAGTGGCCATCCAGCGCCAGCGCCTGGCCGCGGGTCAGCGGTGAGTAGTTGCGGTTGAGATGCTCCCAGCGCGCTTGGACAAAGGCCAGGTCGCCGCCGTCATCTGTGCAGAAGTGGGGAATCGTGGCGCGCAGAAAATCGGGCGGCGGCAGGAAGTCCGCGTCGAAGATGGCGATGAACTCGCCGCGGGCGGCGGGGAGCGCGTGGGCCAACGCGCCGGCTTTGTAGCCGGTGCGCGCCGCTCGCCGCACGACGTGGACATCGCGACCCGCCTGCTGCCAGCGCTGCACACAGCTATCGATCAGCGGCGCTGTGGCGTCGTCCGAGTCGTCCAGCACCTGGATTTCCAGCCTGTCCGCCGGATAATCGAGGCGGGCGCAGGCCTCGATCAGACGCTCTGCGACGTGGCGTTCATTGTAGAGCGGCAGTTGCACGGTGACGGCAGGCCACGCAGCCGGGGCGGGCGGCGTTGGCTGGGGCTGGGCGCAGCGCGCCTGCCAGACCAGCCAGAGCGCGTTGAGGCTATAGATGGCCAGCCCAACGGTGCTCAGGGTGTATAGAATTTGCAGAATCAGCAACAGCCATTCCGCGAACATGCAGCCGTTTCCTCAATGCGATGGCGGACTGGGCGCAGGACAACGCCAGCGCGCGGTCAGCCACCGTGATCGATGCCGGTTGACAGGGCATCTGCTGAAAAGAGGGCCGACGCTTGTCGGCTCGGCCACACCTCTGTTGGATTATAGCGTTTTGCCCAAGGGCAGCCAAAACCAGCGCCTTGCGCCTTGTCCATACGACGCAAACACAATCCGCAGATTGACGCAGATGACGCAGATTTGATGCCTGCCGTCTGCGAAAATCTGCGCAATCTGCGGATGCTCGTCCGGCGCTTTCCAGAGCGGAGCAGCGCTCGCAACACTCCTCTTTTCTATCGGCCGTGACTTTAGTTTGGGGCAAGCAACTCTATTTCTGTGACGATGGAATTGCTGGTATATTGACAAGACTCGACCGAGGCGCGTTGTTCAAGAGTGCCGTGTGCAGTCAACTTCGTCCTCATGGCAATTTGCATTAGCTCAGGAGAACGCTGATGTCATCCCAACTTGCTGACCCAACTTATCAGGGCGACCTCGGCGCCGGCCTGATTCGCCGCTGGTCCACTGCCGCCGATCAGGCGAAGATCGGCCAGTGCCTGGCGACGGTCTTCCGCCCCAACGCCGACGCACCGCTCAATGTGCGCTCGATCGACGAGGTGAGAATTCTGATGAGCGGCGCCCATCCCTTCATGGGGCCGGGCGACTTCGCCATCGTCGAGGATGCCAGCCTGCCGGAGCGCCCGGTGGTGGCCTGCACCTGCTGCTGGAGTCACACCTGGAGCTACGCCGGCATTCCCTTCGGCGTGGGCCAGCCGGAGCTGGTGGCGACGCTGCCGGAATATCGCAACCGCGGCCTGGTGCGCGCGCTGTTCGAGATGGCCCATGCCCGCAGCGCAGCCAAGGGCGAGCTGATGCAGGTGATCACCGGCATTCCCTACTTCTACCGCCAGTTCGGCTACGAATACGCCATCGACCTGGAAGGGCAGCGCACGGTCGCCGCGGCGGATGTGCCCGCCCGCAAGGAGGATGAGCCGGAACCGTACAGCCTGCGCCTGGCCGCCGTCGACGACATCCCCCACCTGCAGGCGCTCTACAGCCAGGAGCGCGGCCACAGCCTGCTCTGGCACGAGCTGGACGATGCCTATTGGCGGGCGCACATCACCAGTTGGGATGACCCGGCGATCCAGGGCAAGGATGTCACCCAAATCGGCATGATCGGGCCGCTGCGCATGATCGTGGACAAGGACGGCGCAGTCTGCGGCTACATCTGGCCGGCGGTCAAGCGCTGGGGAAACGCGCTGCGCGTCTTTGCGCTGCAACTCTACCCGCACGTGAACTGGCAGCAGGCGATGCCCGCCATCCTGCGCGCCTGCCGCACCCACGGCGAGCAGACGCCGGGTCTGCGCGCCGAGTCCAAGCCATTCAACGAGATCGCCTTTGGCCTGGGGCGCAGCCATCCGGCCTACACGGCGATGGGCGACACGCTGGCGCCGCGCAGCGAGCCGCCCTATGCCTGGTACGTGCGCATGCCCGACGTGCCCGGGTTCGTGCGTCACATTGCGCCCGTGCTGGAAGCACGGCTGGCGGCTTCCATCGCCACCGGCCACACGGGCGAACTGACAATCGAC
>JAPKMV010000889.1 GCA_026645635.1 Caldilineaceae bacterium | reverse complement strand
GCCGCCGCCGGGTCTGCACATCCCGGTAGGCGGTGGTTGCCAGCAGTTCCTGGTGAGACGCCTGCATCGTCATGGGTTCACTCTCCATCGAGCGCAGCCAGCGCCGCTTCGATCTGGTCCGGCGGCAGCGCCACGTAACCGGCGCCGGCCACGTACTGCTGGCCCTCGGTCAAAATCCAGCGGTAGAAGTCCTTGACGGCTGGGCTGGGCGCACCTTTGGTCACCAGGGTGAGCACCCGCGCCGGCGGATACGGGTAGACCTGCTCGGCAATCGCGGCGGTCAGGTCGCTGCGTTGGCCATAGAAGTCCTCGTCCGCGCTGATCTGCCCGTCGCCGTTCAGGTCGAGCGGGATGATCGCCAGCCCTGCAATCGGCGCGCCGGTGGCCGGGTCGTAGGCAAAGCCGATGTTGTTATAGCCGACGCCCAGCACATCCTGGCGCACCGCTTCGGCCAGGCCGGGGTCGCCGTTGACGGCCGTGCCCACCAGTTCCTCCTGCGCCGTCCCGCCCAGGTATTTCGCCCACATCTCGGCCGCGCCGGCCGCGTCGGAACGGGTGTAGACGTTGATGCGGTCGCTGCTGCCGTCGCCGACCCAGTCGCCCCAGGTGAGCGGGGTCTGCGTCAGCCAGATCTGCGCGCCGGTGGCCGGGGTCAGCCCGGTGGCTTGCAGCGCGGCCAGGTGCGGATTGTTGGCGTTCACCACGCCGACGACCGCGTCGATCACCACCGGCGTCAGGACGGCGCCCTGCGCGGCCTCCTCAGCGCGGACATCGCGGGAGAGCATGGCCACATCCACGGCGCCGGCCAGCACGTCGGTCATGCCTTTGCCCGCGCCGCCTGCCTGCACGTCGAAGCGCACGTTGGGATTCACTTGTTGGTACGCCTCCGCCCACACGGAGACCATCGGGAAGAGGGCAAAGGCGCCGGAGATGCTGATCGTCTCCGGTGTTGTGCTGCCGGCCGCGTCGCCAGGCGCCGCGCTGCAGCCCGCCACCGTCAGCGTCACGATGAACGCCAGCACGACGCCCGCAACCCGCCACAGCGGACGGCCCAAGAACCTCTGCGAGTCTCTGCGTCGCCGCGTCTCCGCGTCAAAGGGACCATCATAAACGGTGTCAGAGTTGTTGCGTCGGGCTGTGATGTTCATCTCAAAGTCTCCTTTTGGGTTGATGCCGCAGCCTGGCGGTTGCGCCGCGGTGGGCCGATTTTGTCAGCAGCAGCGCACCAGGCGTGCAGGCAGCAGGCAGATCATGCAGCACCGCCGCCGCAAACTCGCCATGTCCTTCGGCCGGCAGCGCCAGCAAGTCGTAGGGCTGCGCGGCCAGCTCGTCGACGATCTGCTGCTGGGCCGCGCCGGTGCGCAGACGCAAGGTGGCGTGCGCGGTCTGTTCGGCGACCTGGGTGCAGCGCCACAGATGTCGCCCCTCCGTCGTTGCGGCGTTGAGCAACTGGCCCAGGCTGAAAACATCCTCGTCGGCGATGGGCAGCAGTGTCAGCGCGGCGCGGGTGCAGCCGGCCAAGGCCGTCGCCCAATGCACCAGCGTCAGGTCGGCGGCAAAGCCGCGCAGGACGACCAGGATGCGCTGGGGCGGCTGCGCGGCAGGCTGCACCGCCAGGAAGGGCGCGGCTGCGCGCAGCGCCAGGTCGGCCAGCGGGGTGGGTTCCGGCAGGGCGAGCACCGCCAGCCGGTAGCTGCCCTCCGCAGCCGCGACCAGCACATCGCGCGGGGTGACCGCAGTGGCGGCCAGTTCTGTGAGACTTGCCTGCTCCACGCGGGCGAGCGCCGCGGCCATCTGCCCAATGTGCGGCGCCGCGTGCGCCTGATCCGCCCACAGCAACACCTGGGCCACCCCTGCTGCGGCTGGGAAGATCGCCGCCAGCATGGTTTGCATGGCCTCGGGGCTGGTTTCCACCGGCACGATCTCGGCGCCGAGCAGATCGCCGAGCACGGCAATGGCGGTGCGGTTGCCGGGATAGACCATCGCCACGCTGACGCGGGCGCCGTCGGCGGCCAGGGGCAGCGCCTGATAATAGTGCAGCAAGCCCGCCGGCAGCCGGTGCACCAGGCTCAAACTCGGTGAAAATTGCGTCAGGTCGATCCAGGCGGTCATGGTGGCATCTGCTCCTGGGTGGAGTATCGCGCGGCGCAGTCACAACGGTGGTGCCGGCGCGGTAACAGATCGGTAACAAAAGGGGGCATGGTTCATTTTGAACGATAGGCACATTAACAACTGAATGAGCAGAGAAGGTTCCCTTATGCTATGAGTCTC
>JAPKMV010000888.1 GCA_026645635.1 Caldilineaceae bacterium | reverse complement strand
TTGACGCAGAGTCGCAGAGATACAGAGGAACGCAGAGAGATGTTGAGGAACTGTTTGATAAAGCACCCACATCAACGCAGAGTCGCAGAGATGCAGAGAAGCGCAGAGAAAATGCAGAGCAGTAGTCTGTTTTGCAACTCCCTGGCAATTCCTCTGCGCACCTCTGCGCCGCTGCGTCTCTGCGTCAACCTTACCCCGTGTCAAACAATCTCCGAGAGAAAGTAAGGAGTAGTGTTCTATGCCGCCTTTTCCATTACCACTGGAGTCGATGCTGGGCCATGTCGGCGCTTTGTCGATCTATGTGCTGATCGGCTTTGCTTTCGGCTATGTGCTGGAGATTTCGGGCTTTGCCATCTCCACCCGGCTGGCCGCGCAGTTCTATTTCAAAGACATGACCGTGCTCAAAGTCATGTTCACCGGGATCATTGTCGCCATGGTGCTGATCTTCTTCACCACGGCGTTGGGCTGGCTGGACTTCAACCTGATCTGGGTGAACCCGACCTACCTCTGGCCCGGCATCGTCGGCGGGCTGATCATGGGCGTGGGCTTCATCGTCGGCGGCTTCTGCCCCGGCACCTCGCTGGTCTCCGTGAGCACCTTCAAGATCGACGGCCTCTTTTTTGCGCTGGGTACGCTCTTTGGGATCTTCCTCTTTGGCGAAACCGTGCAATACTTCGAGGACTTCTGGAACAGCAGCTACTACGGCCGGCTGACGATCATGGACTGGCTCGACCTGCCCACCGGCGTTGTCGTGGTGGGCGTGGTGCTGATGGCGCTCTTCATGTTCTGGGGCGGCGAGCTGTTGGAGCAGCGCTTCGGCGGCAAGGAAAAGCCGCAGCGCACATGGGGCCGCCTGGCCGGGGTCGGCGCGCTGGTGGCCGGCGCCGTGCTGGTGCTCATCCTGGGCCAGCCGACGACGCAGGACAAGTGGGTGCGCCTGGCGCCGGAAAAGGAAGCGCTGCTCACTGAGCGCGCCGTGCAGATTCACCCCGGCGAGTTGCTGACCAGCCTGGCCGACAACCAGCTCAACGTCGTCATGCTCGACGTGCGCGACGAGGCCGACTACAACCTCTTCCACATTCGCCGCGCCCGTCATCTGCCGCTGGAAGAGGTGGCCGCGGCCATCCCTGCGTTACAACTGGAAGCTGCGGCCAATACGGTCTATGTCCTGATGAGCAACGACGAGACCGCGGCGACCGCAGCCTGGAAGCTGATGGTGGCGGAGAGCATCCCCAATGTCTACATCCTTGAAGGAGGGTTGAACAACTGGCTGACGGTCTTTGGCCACGATGACCCGGCGCTGCAGCCCACCCCGGCGCCACCGGGGGACGATCGGCTGCAATACATGTTCATCTCGGCCTTGGGCGATCGCTACGCGGCGGCTGACCCGGATGCGCACCACTATGAACTGGAGTATTTGCCAAAGATCAAGCTGCAGCTGAAGCGGGGCGCCAGCGGTGGCGGTTGTGGCTGATCCATCTGAATTGCTGGATTGCCTGCGCGCCAATCCGGTCTTTGCCGAACTGAAGCCCTGGGCCATCGAAGAATTGCTCGACGGCGCGCTGCTGCGCACGGTGCAAGCCGGCGGCGCTATCGTGCGCCAGGGAGACGCAGCCGACCACTTTGGCGTGATCTTCAGCGGCCGCGCCAAGATGGTGCAGGTCACCGCCGAGGGTCATCAGGTGCTCCTGCGCTACCTGATGGCCGGCCAGGAATTCGGCCTGCTGGCCGTGCTGCCGGAGCACGCCTACCCGGTGACCATCGAGGCGGTGGAAGAATGCCAGGTGCTCTGCTGGTCAGGGCCGGTGCTGGCGGATGCCTTCGTGCGTCACCCGCAGGTTGCCCTGAACGCGCTGCGCATCATGGTGCTGCGCAACCAGGAACTGCAGGCGCGCTACCGCGAACTCGTGACCGACCGGGTCGAGCAGCGGCTGGCGCGGGCGTTGGTGCGGCTGGCAACCATCGCCGGCGCCCCAGACGAGCAGGGGACGCGCATCGCCCTGCCGCTTTCCCGTGAAGATCTGGCGGAGATGATCGGCACGACGCTGTACACCGTCAGCCGCACGCTCAGCCAGTGGGAGCAGGCAGGCCTCGTTGCCACCGGGCGCGAACGCATCGTCGTCTGCGCTACGGCCGAGCTGGAGCAGCTCGCCGGCGCGTCAGAGCCGCTGCCGGTGAGCTGCGTGGCGCCGTGCGCCCTGGTGGAGATGCTCAGCGCCGCCCGCGCCGCGTCGGCGCAGACGGCTCGTCACTAACCAATCTCATTTACCTCTC
>JAPKMV010000887.1 GCA_026645635.1 Caldilineaceae bacterium | reverse complement strand
CACAAAAAACTGCTGAACGTCGCTCTTCCAGCGCCGCTGCCCACTCCAACAGTTCCCGCTGGTCGGCGTGCGCGCTGTAGCCGTCGATCGCTTCGACGCGGGCGCGCACATCGTAGCTCTCGCCGAAGATGCGCACTCGCTTCTCGCCGTCCTTCAACCGCCGCCCCAGCGTGTTCTCAGCCATGAAACTGACGATCAACACGCTGTTACGGTTGTCTTCGATGTTGTTCTTCAGATGGTGCAAGATGCGCCCATTTTCGGCCATGCCATTGGCGCTGATGATGATGGCCGACCGCCCGATGTTGTTGAGTTGCTTGCTGCGGCGCACGTTGCGCACATATTCGATATCAGGAAAATCGAACGGGCTGGTGCGTCCGTCCTCCTCAAGGAAGCGCTGCACGTCGGCATTCCACGCCTCCGGATGCATCCGAAACACGTCAGTCGCATTGACGGCCAGCGGGCTGTCGACAAAGACCGGAATGTCCGGGATGTCGCCTTCCGCGTCGAGCTGATTCAGTGCATAGACAAGCTCTTGCGTGCGCCCCACGGCAAACGCAGGGATGATCACCTTGCCGCGCTGCCGCGCGGTTTCGTTGATGATGTTGCGCAGCTTGCGCCGGGCGTCGGTGTAGCTCTCGTGCAGCCGATCGCCGTAGGTGCCTTCCATGATGACGATGTCAGCCTGCTCGAAGATGTGGGGAGATTGCAGAATCGGGCTTTGCCGGCGGCCAATGTCGCCACTGAAGACGACGCGCCACGAACGCCCGCTGGCGAACTCCTGAATCTCCAGGAGCACCGATGCAGCGCCCAAAATATGGCCGGCGTTGTAGAAGGTGGCCTGCACGCCGTCAATCACAGGCACGGCCCGTTCGTAGCCGATGCCGATGAACTGGTTCAGGCAGGCCTGCACATCGCGCTGGGTGTAGAGCGGCTCCAACGGCGCTGCGCCGTCGCGCAGCCGCTTCTTGTTGACATAGACCACATCCTGCTCGTGGATGTGCCCGCTGTCCATCAGCATATAGGTGCAAAGATTGCGGGTGGCGCTGGTGCACCACACGTTGCCGCGGAACCCTTGTTTGGCGAGATTGGGAATATTGCCGCTGTGGTCGATGTGCGCGTGGCTCAACACCAGCGCATCGATGGTCGCTGGGTCGAAGGGGAAGGTAAGATTGCGCGCGTAGGTGTCAGCGCGACGCCCCTGATACAGGCCACATTCCAGCAGCAACCGCTGCCCGTTGACCTCGATCAAGTGCATCGAACCGGTCACTTCCCGAGCCGCACCAAGAAAAGTGATCCGCATGTTTGCCTATTCGGTTGAACGACTCTGCGCCAGGCGCAGCTTGTTCGGAATGTCCCCAACAAGCCTGAATCTCAGTAAACCGCCAGACTTGTTGTTATTCTGTTTGCATATTGTAATGCATTTTGAAATATAATCAATCCCCCAAAATTGCAGTTTGGAGGGTTTTTCGATGATTTCCGACCGATTCAGCGTCGATTGCGCTACATTTGGGCCTGATGCACGCGGTTTGTTACCCAATTCGCCCGGTTTTCGGTACACTGTGACCATGCAGATCCTATCACCCGTTACTCGTCACCTGTCACCAAACATGCCACAAGGAGTCGGCTATGCAGCCTGAAGCGTTATTGGCGGTCGCACGCGGCGATGAACCGGCCGACCTGGTTCTGCGCAACGCGCGCATGGTGAATGTATTTTCCGGTGCGATCGAAGAAACCGACATTGCCATCTTCGCCGATCGCATCGCCGGCATTGGCGCGGGCTACCGGGCGGCGCAGACCGTCGACCTGCGCGGCGCCTATGTCGCGCCCGGCTTGATCGACGCACACGTCCACATCGAAAGCAGCCTTTGCGTACCCGCGCAGTTTGCGTGCGGCGTGCTGCCCCACGGCGTGACCACGGCCGTGGTCGATCCCCACGAGATCGCCAATGTAGCCGGTGCGGCGGGCGTCAGTTTCATGGCTGCCGCCAGCCGCGGGCTGCCGCTGGAGGTGGTCGTGATGGCGCCTTCCTGCGTGCCCGCCACCCACATGGAGACCAACGGCGCCCGCCTGGAAGCCGTCGAACTGCGTGATTTGCTGGACGAAGGCGTGGTGCACGGCCTGGCCGAGGTCATGAACTTCCCCGGCGTGATCAACGGCAGCCGCGATGTGCTCGACAAACTGGCGGCTTTTTCCGGGCGCCGCCAGGACGGCCACGCGCCCGGGTTGACCGGCAAGGCGCTCAACGCCTACGTCGCCGCCGGCATCGGCAGAACA
>JAPKMV010000886.1 GCA_026645635.1 Caldilineaceae bacterium | reverse complement strand
GGATGTTCGATCAGCTTCTCCAGGTAGATACGATCGTCGCCAAAGGCATTAGCCGCCTCCCGGCGCGCGGAGGCGAGCGCCGCGGGCAGTTCCGCCGGTGCGTGGACCACGCGCATCCCCTTGCCGCCGCCGCCTGCGGTCGCCTTGACCAGCAGCGGGAAGCCCAGGTCCTGGGCTGCGGCCAGCAGAGCGGCGTCAGCCTGGCTGGCCTGGTAGCCGGGCACCACGGGCACGCCGGCCGCAGCCATCGCCGCGCGCGCGGCGGTCTTGGACCCCATGACGCGCATGGCCGCGCCGCTGGGGCCGATGAAGGTCAGCCCGGCCGCGGCCACCGCGTCGGCAAAATCGGCGTTTTCGGAGAGGAAGCCGTAGCCGGGGTGGATGGCGTCACAGCCGTGGGTGCGGGCGACTTCCAGCATGCACGCGCCGCACAGATAGGACTCCCGGGGCGGCGGCGGGCCAATGCGCACCGCGGCGTCGGCCAGGGCGACGTGGAGACTGTTGGCGTCGGCGTCGGAGTAGACGGCCACGGCGGCGATGCCCAACTCCTGGCAGGCGCGGATGATGCGGACGGCGATCTCGCCGCGGTTGGCGATGAGGATTTTGTGGAACATAAAGTGATTGTATCACGCGCTGTTTTTCCCGGTTGAACTTCCAAACTAGCCGTGATATGATCGTGATCGGTTCGCTGTGTTGACGAGTATCAGTGGCGCCTTTTGTCAAAACCCAACTTAAGGAGACAGGCATGAAACCCGTAGTTGCCTTGCGTCAGTTTGTGTTCGTCAGTCTCGTTCTCTGGCTCTCCCTTGCTGTTATCTTGCCGATGGCGCTCAACGCGCAGTCTGCTGACCCAACTGCCACCGTGGTCAGCGCCGGGCTGAACGTGCGCAGCGGGCCGGGCGTCGGCTACGCCCGCATCGGCGCGGTGACGCGCAACACCGTGCTGCCGGTCATCGGCCAGGCGCAAAACTGCGGCTGGCTCAAGGTGACGCTGGCCGACGGAACCGAGGGCTGGGTCTCCGGCGGTGCGCGCTACACCCGGCTCAGCGTCCCGTGCAACACCGTGCCGGCGGCCACCGCGAGTGGCGCTGCTCCGGCTGCACCGCCCGCCAGTGGCGGTGGCGCCGCACAGCCTGCCGCGCCGACATCAGCGCCAGCCGCACCGGTCGCCGCGGCCACGCCGACCCCTGTACCGCCTACGCCCACCCCGGCGCCCACCCAGCCGCCGCCCGCCGCGGAAGCGCTCCCGCCCGGCTTCGGCACCGATCCGCTGCCCCCCGACCAGGCGTGCTATCTGGTGCAGAACTTCGTGGGGCCTGAACTGACCATCACCTTCACCAACCAGGACTCGGGGCAGAGCATGGACTTCCGAGTGCCCAGCGGCGGCGAAGTGCTCAAGTGCATTGCACCGGGCCGCTACACTGTCACCGCCGATGCGCCGCCACCCTGGGGTACCCTCAATTTCTCGTTTACCGCCTATGCTGGTGAACGCGACTATATGCCGTTTAGCGCTCGACCGTAGTGCTTGCGGCGCCCTGACCGGCGAACCTACGAACCCGCAACCGGCCGCCAGAATTCTGGCGGCCGGCTCTATTTTCCTGCCCGGCAACCTACGGCTGAGGAATCGTGCCGCCCGGGCCGTTTTCGATCAGCGGCAGCCAGTTCTGCGGGGGCAGCGTGGCGGCCGGCGTCGCGGTCGCAGTAGCAGTTGCCGTCGCCGTGCTGGTTGGGGTGGGCGTTGCCGTGGGAACCGGGGTTGACGTTGGCGTCAATGTCGGCGTGACGGTGCTGGTGAGGGTTGCGGTGGCCGTGGCGGTCGGCGTTGCCGTGGGCGTGACGACCGGCGTGGCGCACGCCTGCACGCTCATGACGTCGAAGAACTGGGCGGCCTGCGCGCCCGCGCCGTCATTGTAGGCGCCAAACTGGAGCCGCACCGTCTGCCCCCGGTACGCGCTCAGGTCGAAGCTCTCGTCGACCCAGGCGCGGTTGTCATCCAGCCGCGCGTAGAGGAAGTGGATCGTCCCGCCTGGCGGCGCGATCACCATGCCGTACTGGAGGTCGCCGGCTGTGGCCGCCAGCCGCTGCTGAAACTCCTCCAGCGTGGTTGCGGCCAGCAGCGCGGCCAGATCGCCGCTGCTGCGACCGTTCGCCAGGGCTGCCTGGGGCCAGCGCTGGAAGCGCAGGGTGATCTGCGGCAAATTGGGCAGCATCACATCCTGGCTGAAGTCGCTGTAGCTGAGCACGTTGACGCCTGCCTCCGCGATCCCTGTGCGCATCGACC
>JAPKMV010000885.1 GCA_026645635.1 Caldilineaceae bacterium | reverse complement strand
CGCGGGTTGGGCGGGGCCGTGCGGTTGGAAACCGCACCTACGGGGATGAGGCTGTTGTTTGTGAAAACGATGTTCATACCATGACTACACTGCAGACCGGCGCCTTGCTGCACCAAAATCGCTATCGCATCCGCCAGCCCCTGGGCCGCGGCGGAATGGGCGCGGTCTATCTCGCCGAGGATCTGAATCTGGCAGGCCGCCTGGTGGCGGTCAAGGAGAATCTCAACAACAGCGAGGATGCCCAGCGCCAGTTTCGCCGCGAGGCGGTGCTGCTGGCCAACCTGCGCCACCCCAACCTGCCCCAGGTGATCGACTTCTTTGTCGACGCCCGCGGCCGCCAGTACCTGGTGATGGAGTATGTGCCCGGCGAGAACATGCAGGAGGTGATCGCGACGCAGGGCGCCCTGCCCATCGACGAAGCGATCGATTGCATCGACCAGGTGATGCAGGCCGTCGCCTACATGCACCGCCAGCGCGATCTGGCAACGGGCCAGCCGCGCGCCATCATCCACCGCGACATCAAACCGGCCAACATCAAACGCACGCCGGAAGGACGCTACGTGCTGGTGGATTTTGGCATCGCCAAGGCGCAGTCGGATACAGCAGTCACAGCCTTGAGTGCACGGGCGCTGACGCCAGGCTACGCGCCCATCGAACAGTATCACGGCGGCACCGACGAACGTTCGGATGTCTATGCGTTGGGCGCAACGCTCTATGCATTGGTCACGGGCAAGGCGCCGCCCAGCGCCACGAGCATGGCTGCCGGTGCGCCGCTGCCCCCTCCCCGCAGCTACAACAGCAAGATCCCGGCCGCCGTGAACAAGGCGATCGAGCGTGCCATGCGCGTCAACGTCAACGAGCGCTACCAGCAGGTGACGGCGCTGTATAGTGCGCTCTTCAACCGGCCCGTGCCGACGACGCCCCGGGCTACGACGCCGGTACCGGGACAGGCCAAGACACACCAACGCGCCCAGCGCACCACGGTGTTGTGGGGCGGGATCATCATTGCCGTGACGGTGCTGGCCACCTGGGTGCTCTTTGCCATGCGTGGAAATGGTGAAACTGCTGATAGGGGTCAACAGGTCACTGGAACCTCCGCGGTCGTGATGCTTTCACCCTTGGCCGTAACCGTTCTGACGACTTTCACGCCGACTGTGGCTCTGACTCCAACCATGATGCCATCGCCCAGCAGCACGCCGGTTACAACGTCATCACCCAGCGCCATACCGACGGCAACGGATTTACCCACGGCGCCCGGAGATGACCCGTCGCCGACGGTCGGCGTCTCTGCGTTGGTCGGGACACCGACGCCACGTCCTACGAGCACGCGCATACCGACGGCAACACCGTTGGCAACAGCAACACCGACGCCAGCCGCCACACCGACGGCTATCGCTGCAGTACAGCGGCCAGTTGCGCCCGCGCCAACGCCGGGCAGTGTAACCAGCAGCACGGGTGGCCCCCGCGCTGCCACAATCCTCCAGCCGCTCGACAACACGAGCAGCAACAATCCGACCTTGTTCAGTTGGCAGCCAGATGGGGAGCTGGCGCCCGGCCAGGAATATGAAGTGGTCTTCTGGAATCCGCAGAACCAGAGCATCAACCAGGCCGTCGGTTGGGTGCGCTCTGCAACGGCCACCAGCGTCGTGATTCCAGCCGACAGGAGATCGCCAGGTACATACAATTGGGCGCTCGTTCTTGTGGCTCCGGAGCCTTATCAGCGCCTGCGCATGTTGGCCGGGCCTTTTACGTTTTCGATTCCGGGGAGTGGAGGAGAAAGCAGCGGAGGCGGGTCACGACCTGATCCTGGACCGAATCCGACAGATACGCCGCGCCCGTCGGAGCCGCCAGTGGAGGATCCACCATGCGATCCCGCTTACCCGTGCCCGTAAACGCCATGTCCGACCCGGCTCACGGCATTGTGCACCCGGTGTTCAGCAGGCAAGGCCGTGCGGTTGGAAACCCCACCTACGGTAATGGGTGCGCCCTGTCGTAGCGGCGGTTTGCAACCGCCGTTGGCTGCAAGACGAATCATGCCGTCAACGACGGGAGAGTGCGGGTTGGGCGGATCCGTGCGGTTGAAAACCGCACCGACGGGCGTAGCGGCGGTTTGCAACCGCCGTTGGCTGCAAGACGAATCATGCCGTCAACGACGGGAGAGTGCGGGTTGGGCGGATCCGTGCGGTTGAAAACCGCACCGACGGGCGTAGCGGCGGTTTGCAACCGCCGTTGGCTGCAAGACGAATCATGCCGTCAACGACGGGAGAGTGCGGGTTGGGCGG
>JAPKMV010000884.1 GCA_026645635.1 Caldilineaceae bacterium | reverse complement strand
CACCCTGGATCTGGCCCCCGGCTCCGGCGGGGATGACCAATATGCCCGCTGTGAAGTGACCAGCAGCGGCAACCCCGTCTCGGGCGAAGGCTTCTTCAACGAGGCGCTGCTCGACCGAGACAACGACGGGACAATCGACCAGACCGTGGAAGACTGCGGCGACATCCCCAACATCACCCATTACAAGCAGCTCGTCGGCACGCAGCAGACCGGCGCCCGCACCTGGCGCGTCGTCTACGACATTGGCGTCATCAATGGCGGCGGCATCACCGACACCTTTAATTTGCAGGACGCCCCGCTCTTCGACGACGACATCGTCATCAACAGCGCCAGCTACACCTCGACGGTGGCGGCGGGCGGCCCATTGGCCGGGAGCGGCCCGTGGACCCTGGCGACGGATCAGCCGTTGGGTCCGGGGCGGTCGGCCTTTTACCGCATCACTGTCGATGTGACGGTGAACCTGAGCGCCGGCTCCGGCGGCGACAATCTCTACGTGCGCTGCGGCACGGCCGATCCCTTCGACCCGCAGGCGGGCGAAGGTCTCTTCAACGAATCGCGCCTCGATATCGACGACGATGGCCAGCCCGACGAGATCAGCGATGCCTGTGGCGATGTGCCCCACATCACCCATGACAAACAGTATGTCGGCGCCACCCAGCAGCCCGATGGCAGCTACAATGTGGTGTACGACGTGGTCGTGAGCAACCTGGGCGGCGTTTCGGGCGTCTACAGCCTGGTTGACCAGCCCAGCTTCGACGACGATATCGAGATCAACAGCGCCAGCTACACCTCCACGATTCCCAGCAGCGGCAACCTGGCAGGGAGCGGCCCGTGGACGTTGGCCACCAACCGCACCCTCACCGCAGGCAGTTCGCACACCTATCGCCTCACGGTCAACGCTGCGCTCGATCTGGCGGCTGGCTCCGGCGGCAACAACACCTATGCCCGCTGCGCAGCATCGACGCCGGGGAACCCGCAGAGTGGCGAGGGCCTCTTCAACGAGTCGCGCCTGGATGTAAACAACGACGGCACGCCGGACGAAATCGACGAAGCCTGCGGCGACCTGCCCGCGCTCACCGTCGTCAAGAACTTTGTAGCAGCCACCCAGATTTCCGGCCAGACGTGGGACGTGGTCTACGAGATCATCGTCGCCAATCCTGGCGGTGCGACCGGCAGCTACAACCTGACCGACCAGCCCGCCTTCGACGACGACATCACCATCGTCAGCGCCAGCTACACCTCCACGATCCCGACCAGCGGCAACCTGGCGGGAACCGGCCCGTGGACCCTGGCCAGCGACCGCGCCCTGGCAGCCGGCGCCAGCCACACCTATCGCCTGACCGTGCGCGCCGCGCTCGACCTGCAGCCTGGCTCCGGCGGCGACAACAGCTACACCACCTGCGCCGCCACCTCGCCGGGGACGCCCCAGGCCGGAGAAGGTCTCTTCAACCAGGCGCTCCTCGATATCAATGACGACGGCGTGCCCGACCAGACCGACGACGCCTGTTCCGACGTGCCCGCGCTGACCCACGACAAGCGCTTCGTGCGCGCGACGGAGCAGCCCAACGGCAGTTGGAACATCGTCTACGACATCGTCGTCCACAACACCGGCACGCTGCCCGGCAGCTACAACCTGTCCGACCAGCCGGCCTTCGACGACGACCTGACCATCGTCAGCGCCAGCTTCACTTCTACGATCCCGACCAGCGGCAATCTGGCGGGAACCGGCCCGTGGACCCTGGCCAGCGACCGCCCCATTGCCGGCGGCGCCAGCCACACCTACCGGCTGACCATCAACGCCACGCTTGACCTCAACGTGTTGTCACCGGGCAACAATGTCTACGTGAAGTGCGCGGCCACCAACCCTGGCTTCCCGCAGGCGGGCGAAGGTCTCTTCAATGAGTCCTACCTGGACGTGAACGACGACGGCCAGCCCGACGAGATCGCCGAGGATTGTGGCGACCTGCCGCCCTTCAACTACGTCGAGTGCGCCACGCTCATCCCAGGCACGCCGCAGCGGGGCGAGGGTCTCTACAACCTCTCCCTCCTCGACCTGAACAATGACGGCACGCCGGATGAGATCCGCGACGCCTGTCTCGACGTGCCGGTGATCGTCCACGAGAAGCAGTTCGTCAGCGTGGCGCAGCAAGCCAACGGCACCTTCGATGTGCTCTACCGCATCTCCGTCGTCAACTACGGCGGCATCACCGGCACCTACGACTTGCAGGATCAGCCGACCTTCGACGACGACGTGGCGATCAACAGCGCCAGCTTCACCTCCACCGT
>JAPKMV010000883.1 GCA_026645635.1 Caldilineaceae bacterium | reverse complement strand
GCCACCGTGAGCGCGGCGTCACCGGCCACCTCCGCCACGCCCGGCGCCTGGCTGCAGAGCACCGGCGCGCCGCAGGCCATCGCCTCGATCACCGGCAGGCCGAAGCCCTCGAAAAGGCTGGGATAGACGAAAGCCAGCGCCGCGCGGTACCAGTCGGCCAGTTCGGCCCAGGGCACGAACCCGGGAAAGTGGACAACAGCAGTCAGTCCGGCGGCCTGCACTTCGGCAAAGATGGCATCGTATCCCCAGCCCTTGCCCCCAGCCAGCACCAGGTGAACGTCCTGCTCCGCCGGTGCGGCCTGGGCGCGCCAGCGGGCAAAGCTGCGCACCAGCCGCACCAGGTTCTTGCGCGGCTCCAGCGTACCCACCGCCAGCAGAAAACGGGCCGGCAGCTTGCGCGCCGCCCGCAAGCGCGCCGCGTCCTCATCATTGCCCGGTGTAAACTCATCGCCGACACCGTTGTAGACCACATACACGCGCGCCGCCGGTGCGCCGAAACAGGCGACCACATCCGCTGCGGTCTGGCGGCTCACCGCGATCACGGCGCGGGCGCGTGCCACACTCTGCCGTGCCAGCACCACCTGGTAGAGATGTTTGAGCGGCGGCAGCCGCCCCGATGCGCGCACGAAGGAAAGGTCGTGCACGGTGACCACCCCAGGCGTCGGCGTCGCCAGGGGCAGCATGTTGACCAGCCCGTGGACGAGATCGAAGCGGCCGCGCGCCAGCGCTGCGGGCAGCGCCATCTGCTCCCAGGCGATGCGCGCCAGCGGTCGTTCCAGCAGCGGCGCGGAGGCGGCTACAGCCAGGCCGGGCGCGGCCAGATCCGCCACGTGGGCAAAGGCGGTGAAGGTGTGGGACGTGGCGCCTGCGGCATAGCGTTCACCCAACGCACGGCAGAGGCGGCGGCTGTAGTTGCTCACACCCGCGCTGCGATAGCTGGCGCCCGCGCTGATCAGTTGCGCGTTAAGGGCGATGCGCATGCGCCACCGCCTGATGATAGACGGCCGCCGTCTGCGCGGCGACCTGCTGCATGGTGAAGTGGGCCAGGACCCGCGCGCGGCCAGCGACAGCCAGACGTTCCCGCGCCGACGGATCGTCGAGCAGGTGCTGAAGGTGGGCGCGCAGCGCATCGACGTCCTCTTCGGGGAAGAGCAGGCCGGCGTCGCCGATCACCCGGGGGATCTCGCCGGAGTTGCTGCCGACGACCACGACGCCGCAGGCCATCGCTTCGACCAACACGCGGCCAAATTGCTCCTTCCAGTTCGGACGGGTGCGGCTGGGCAGCACCAACACGTCAAGTCCCTGATAGAACGCGGGCATGGCGCCGCTGGCGATGCGCCCCGCAAAGTGGGCGCGGCCGACGAGGCGCAGGTCTGCGGCGAGTCGCTCCAGTTCGGCGCGGGACTCGCCCTCGCCGGCCAGGGTCAGCCGCCAGTCGTCCGTCAAACCGGCGCAGGCGCGCAGCAGGAGATCGATGCCTTTTTCGGGGACGAGGCCGCCGGCGTAGCCGATCGAGAGGGGAGAACTGGTCAATTGTGCATTGTGAATTGTGAATTGTGAATTGTGAATTGCGCACTCCTCGCCCCTCGCCCCTCGCCCCTCGCCAGTTTGTGGCGCAGCGGGCCGGAAGATCGCAGGATCGACGCCGAACTGGGGGATCACCGCGATCTCGCCGCGGTAGCCTTTGCGGTGAAGCACGGCGGCGCCTTCGGCGTTGCCCGCGATGGCGACCGGCGCGTAACGATAGTTGGCCAGTTCCAGCCAACGGAAGGGCGGCGGATAGCGGCGGTAGAGATTCTGCCAGGTGAAGAAGACGCCGGCAATGCCCAACCGCTGCGCGGCGTGCAGTCCATGCCAGGTGGCCAGGTTGTACGGCTCCTCGTCCATGTGCAGCAGGTCGGGGCGCAGTGCCGCCAGTTCCGCGGGCAGCGTCGGGTAGTAATGCAGGTGAAAGTTCCCATTGAGGCGGATCGGAATCGTGCGCAGGGTGTAGCCGGTGGTATGGGCGCGTTCTGCCTGCTGCCGGCCGCGGCTGTCGCCCCACGTCGGCGGGATCAACACCGTCAGCTCCAGCCCCAGGGCAGCCAGTTCCTCGGCCTTGCGTTGATAAGCGCCGACCACCAGCGCTTTACTTACCATGACCACACGCATTGCGCCATTATACCTGAGAGCCTGTTTGTAAAGTCACTCCACTTTGATGCAAAGGCGCAGAGATGCAGAGAAACGCAGAGAACACGCATGAAGAACTCCTCTGTTTTTCCTCTGCGAGCCTCTCCGCCTCCGCGTC
>JAPKMV010000882.1 GCA_026645635.1 Caldilineaceae bacterium | reverse complement strand
CCGCCAGCAAAGCGCAGACGGCGCGCCCCACCCCCAGGCTGTCCTCGGTGACGATCACCAGCCCGCCGAAGAAGGCGCCGGCAGCGTCGCCGGGCGTACGCAGTTCACGGGGCGCGCCGCGCATGAGATAGCGCGGGCAGGTTGCCGGCGCCGCCAGCGGTCGCACTGCGCGCAGCGCCGGCTCATCCACCTGCGGTGACGATGCTAGCGCCGTGGGCGCAGGCGCGACATCGCGCACGCGTCGATCTCCGCCAGCAGCGCGGTCACCAGGCCGTCGAGCGACTTGAGGCGAGTCAGCCGATCCACCTGCGCCCGCACCCGCTGGCCGATGTCGGCGGGGAGAATCGCCGGCAGCCGCCCCAGGATTTCGATGCGCTTGATCGAGTCGACGCCCAGCTCGGCCTCCAGGTCTTTGGCGGGGTCGAGCATCTCCGCCGGGTAGCCCGTGCGCTCGCTGACCAGCGCCAGCAGGCGGCGCGTCAGTTCGGCGCGGTCCAGGGGCACGTCGTCCGGCTGGGCGGCGTTGCTGCGCGGGGATGGGTCAGCAACTGGCTTGCCGCTCACTGCTGGCGACGCGGCAGCGCTCTCCGGCTCGACGGCTGAGGGCGGCGCCGGTTCCTGCCGGGATGGGGCCGCAAAGCTGCTGCTCACCGCAGGCGCCGTGCCGCCCAAAATCTGCGCCATGAGCCGCTCCTGTTGGGCAAGGAACTGGCGCATCGTCTCCTGGTATTCCCGATAGACCTGGCTGATGGCGTCTTCCGCCGGGGCATGCGCGGCGAAAGTGCTGTTCGCCGCCGCCAGCGCCGCGGTGCTGCTCTCCTGGGTCAGCAAGGGCGCAGCGCCGAGCAGATGTTCGGTCGCGCCCACCGGCCAGACCCGCCCGCCGTCGATCAGCCAGCGCGGGGCCGGCGCAGCGGCGGGCGGCTTGTCCAGATCCACCCACTGCACAGACCGCCCGCGGTAGAGCGCGGCAGGCTGGAGCGGCTGGCCGTGGGCGAAAAGCTCCGCCAGCGCCGCCAGCCAGTGCGCCAGGCCACCCTGTGCGCTGCGGGCCGCGCCATCCGTCGCCACGGCCCGGTGCGGCCGGTCGTGGAGGATGCGATGCACCAGACCCGTCAGCACACGGCCCGGGCCGATCTCCACGAAGGTGCGCACGCCGGCGGCGTACATCTGCTCGACCTGGGCGACGAAATCCACGCAGTTCTCCAGGTGCGCCACCCAGCGCTCACCGATCTGTTCGGGGTCCGCCGGGTAGGGCGCGCCGTCCAGGTTGGCATGCACGGGCAGCCGCGGCGGCGCGATGGCGACCTCCGCGGCCAGGAATGCGGCGAAGGGTGCGCGCGCCGGCGCCATCAGCGGCGAGTGGAAGGCCGCAGCGACCGGCAGCGCATGCACCGTGTGACCGTCGGCCTGGAGCCGCTGACGCAGTTGCTCGATGGCGGCGGTCGGCCCCGAAAGCGCGCACTGTTCCGGCGCGTTGATATTGGCAATGGTGACCGCAGGAAAATCTGCCAGGTAGGGCGCCAAGGCCGCGCGGGAGAGGAAAGCGACGGACATCGCGCCGGGGTCGGGATTTGTGAATTGTGAATTGTGGATGGTGGATGGTGAAGTCGTCGTTTGCCCGTCTGCCAAGCTCGCCATGATGCAGCCGCGCGCGGCGGCCAGGCGCAGCAGCGTGGCACGGTCGATGGCGCCGGCGGCGTGGAGCGCAACAAACTCGCCAAAACTGTGGCCGGCCGCCCGCGCCGGGGTCAGGCCGACGCGCGCCGCCAGGTCGAGCATGCCGACGCTGAGCGCAGCGATGGCCGGCTGGGCGACATCGGTGGCGGCCAACTGGCGCACCTGCGCCGCGCGGCCATCCTCGGAGAAGGCGGCGGGCGGCAACATCAACCGGCTGAGCCGCGCCGGCAGGTCAGGACAGTGGGTATCGGCCTGAGTCAGCGCGGCGCGCAGCTCGCCAAAATAGAGCGCCAGTTCCGCGCCCATGCCCGGATACTGCGACCCCTGGCCGGGGAAGAGAAAGGCGATTTCACCCGGCGGCGTGGCGGTGTCTCCCGCGGTCAGGAACACGTTTGCCGGCAGGCTGGCGCCGTGATCCAAATGCGCCGCGCAGCCGGCCAGCTTCTGGCGCAGATCGGCCAGGTCGGTGGCGACCAGCGCCAGCCGCGCCGGGAGGGCGCCATCGGTGCCGGCGGCGCAGGTGTAGGCGAGATCGCGCAGGGAGGGTGTCCCCGGCTGCTCCGGCGCGGCGGCCAGCCAACGGCGCAGCCGGTCGATGCCGGCCTGGAGC
>JAPKMV010000881.1 GCA_026645635.1 Caldilineaceae bacterium | reverse complement strand
GGTGCTCGTCTATCACGAGGCGTATTCGATCACCGGTTTCTCGCTGGTGGAGCAGGCCGCGTTCGGCGCCACCGCCCCGCAGATCACGGCCGGCGGCCTTGTCACCTGGCTGCCCACGGCGGCGGATGTGGGCGTCCACCGCTACGACCTGGCGGCGATGGTCAGCGACGGCTCACAGGTGCAGCGCGCGATCACCATTGAGGTGGCGCCGCGCACCTGGATCATCTCCGGTACGGTGGGCAACGAGGGCGGCGTCTTCACCGCCTCTGGCGATGACTACCGGGTGGAGATTCCTCCCAATGCCGTGGCCGCCGACGCCGATGCTGTGCGCTACGGTGTGAGCGTCGTCAAGCGCGCCGCCGGCAATGTGCAGATGAACCAGGAGTTCGTCGGGCTGCGCTCCAGCGCGACGCCCACCCTCACCCTCCCGCTCTATGCGGTCGCGGCGCCGGAACCTCCGCCCGCAGTCGCGGCAACGTGCAGCGAGTTGCCCTTCGTCACGGCCTTCAACCCCGACCCGCTCAAGTGGCGCGGCGGGCTGGTGCACAGCGCCATCTACGACTGGGAACCCTACCCAATCATCGAGCAGAACATGACCAACGTGCGGCTGCGGGGCAATATCTGGATGAGCTACTATCCTGCCCTGCCGGACGCAGGCATGACCGAGCTGCGCGGCGCCTGTCAGAACCAATGCCTGGGCAAACAGCCGGTGCTCTTCGTCCACGGCTACACGCCTTTCGGCGAGCTGGGCGGCGGGCCGGGCACCTGGAACTGTGCTTTCGACTATGTGACCAGCATGGGCGGCGCGCCCTTCGAGTTTCGCTGGCGCACCAACATGCGCTTCGAGGATGCCGCCTACCAACTCGCGCAGGCAATCGGTCAGGTCACCCAGCTCACCGGGCGCAAGCCGCTGATCGTCGGCCACTCCATGGGCGGCGAGTTGATCTCGACTTACCTGGCCGGCCTGGCGCAGATGCCCAACGCCGACGGCCAGTCCTATGTCGCTGTGGGCTATGACAGCGCCGCGGCGCGCAACGGGCGGCAGTCGGCGGCGGTGGCCGGCGTGGTCACGGTCAGCTCGCCCCTCTCCGGCATCGCCACCGCGGCGGAAGGGGAGACCTACAACCTGCCCCAGGGCCGCGATGTCCATCCCCCGGCGGCTACGATGGATCTCTGCAACGACTTCACCTGCGGCGAATCCGGCTACTCCGGCACCACCCACACCTATCCGGGCTGGGGTGTCGCCGCGCGCAAGGTGACAGACTTCCAGGCGCTGTTCGGGATCACCCTGGGCGCGCCGGGGTCGCTCATCCACAAGTTGTACGATACGTGGCGCAACGCTGCCATGCCGCCGCTCCACTATGATGTGCTGGTTTCGGCCTGGTACACGCCCAACACGCCTGACTGGGAAGACGCGGACTGGGGCGACGGGCTGATCGCCGTCACCGGGATGCAGGTGCTGCCGGGCCATTTCGTCGGTACGGATGCTCAGGGGCAGCCCTACAACTACATCCGCACCGCGGGCCGGGCGTTGACTGCCGACGAAAAGCTGCGCGCCCGCATCCCCGCCAACATCGACTACACCTTCATGCTGACGCCCTCGCTCACCGGCGGCTACTTCGGCTATGCCCATGCCAGCCCCTTCCTCGAATATGCGGCGGCCTGGTGGGCCTTTACACCCAACCCCAACGCCAAAGCGGCCTACTTCCCGGCGGACGGCCAGCTCGACTACTACGGAACCTTCGCCCATTCGCTCAAGCCGGTGCTCGACCGCGCCTATGCCGCGGCGACGACCCAACCGCCGGTCTTCACCGACCTGCCGCCGTTGGCGCTGGTGATGGGCGGTCAGGTGCGGGAAGTTGGCGGCGCGGCCCGTGCGTCCGCACCGTTGGCCAATGCGCCGGTGCTGGTGGTCTTCACCGTCGATGGCGTCTACCGGGGCATGGTGCAGACCGCCACCGGCGCGGACGGCGTCTTCACCCTCGACCTCGGTGCGCTGCTCGATGACTTCGGGATCGCCACGCATGAGGGGCTGGAAGTGCAGATTCGCGCCGGCAACGATACGACACATGATGCGGCCACCGTCGTGCTGGCGCCTCCGCAGTTGAGCGCCATCACCGATGTGGGGCTGATCGAGTTGTCGCCGCGGTGATGACTCGATACCTGGTCACGAATTACACGAATTTGTACGAATGATTCGTTTCGATTCGTCAGAATTCGTGCAATTCGTGACCAAATCGATCGACAAAGCTACGTCCGCACCTTGTCACGAATTACACGAATTTGTACGA
>JAPKMV010000880.1 GCA_026645635.1 Caldilineaceae bacterium | reverse complement strand
TGTCGCGCACGGCGCTGCCGTCCAGGCTGAAGGCGGCCAGCGCCAGGCTGCCCACCCAGTCGGCATTGGCCGAACCGAGCGCAGTGTACGGGATGAACATCTGCACGGATTGCAGCGCGGCGTCGAATTCGATTGCCCCGCCGAAGCTCTCGAGCGTCACGCCAGGATTCCACAAGCCCGCCTGGCTGTTCCACGCATAGAACAGCGCGGAGACGCCGACGCCGCCCGTCAAATCCACATAGACGACGTATTCCGGCCGCAAATAGGGGTCCGGGTTGATGACATTGCCCAGCGGGTCAGTGACGCCGCCGCTGTTGAGGGCGTGGTCGGTGTCTAGATAGAGCGCATAGCGCACCGTGTCGGCCAACGTCGCGCCGGTGGTGAAGGCGATGACCCAATGCTGGTTGTAGTTCTTCGCCGCGCGCCGATCTACGATGGTGTAGAGATCGTGCAGTTCATAGATGCCCTGGCCATCGTCGGGGCTGCTGGCAACCCGCGCGCGACCCGTGGTATCGGCAGCCAGGTTGGCCGGCGCCTGGAAATCGTAGTGGTTGCCGATGGCCAGATCGACCGACAGGTTGAAGCGTCGCGGCGCACTCCAATCGCCGACCGGCGTGTTGGCGCTGTCTTCCCCGCGCAGCCGCCACCAGTAGGAACCGTAAGGCATGGCGTCCAGCCGCCCCTGCCAAGGCACATAGTTGAGATGGGTGGCCAGGGCTTCGTCGATGATCGTGGTGAAGGCGGCGTCGCGCGCCACCTGCACGCGATAGAGCGTGGCGCCGGCCACCGGTCGCCAACCCAGCACCGGCGGCGTCTGCACCGCCTCGAAGCCATCGTCCGGGTAGATCGGCTCAGCCGTCGCCGTAACCATGCGCGGCAGCGGCGCGGCGGTGGTGGCATAGCGGCTCATCCAGGTCACCTGGACGCCCTCCTGGGGCATCTGTGCGCCATAGCGATAGGCGCGCACACGCCAGTGGTAGGGGACGCCCTCCAACAGATTCGCAAACGGGTGAGACAGCGTCGGCGCAGCGGCAATGCCTGCGGTGTCGATGGCGAAGTTCGGTGAGAGGAAGGCAGGGTCGTCGTCCACTTCCAGCCGGTAAAAGTCAGGCGTTACGGGCAGGAATGGCTCAAACGTGACGCTGTGCGCCGTGTCCCAGATAAAGAGGGGCGAACCAAAAGAGCGGTCGCCATGTACGGGGGTGTTGACCAGATCCGGGGTGTAGTAGGGCAGTGGATAGACCAGATTGGGGGCAGTGACGCTGGAAAACTGGAACGACCAGGTGTCACTCCACGGCCCAAAGCTGCCTTGGGCGTTGATGGCGCGCACCCGCCAATAGTAGGCCGTGTCCAGCGCAGCCTCGCGCCACTCCGGCTGGGTGTAGTTGGTGACGTTGTAGAGGGTTTCATCGGCGATGATGGGATTCTCGAAAACGTTGTTGCTGGCAATCTGAATCTGATAGCGTTCGGCCCCGGGCACGGGCGCCCAGGAGAAGAAGGGGTAGGCCAGGCGGATGCTGTTGTTCGCCGGCGACAGCAGTTGCGGCTTGAAGTACCAGCGGGCGCGGAAGCGGCGCAGCTCGCTCCAGGGCGACGTCACTCCCTGCCCGTCCACGGCCTGCACCATCCAGAAGTAATCCTGGTCGTTGCTGAAGGCTGCGGTGGGCGTGTGGTCGGTGTTGCGTGTGACGATGGGGGTGCAGTCGATGCCGTTCTCCTGGGTGCTGATACAGAGCCGGTATTCTTTGGCCCCTTCGACCGCAGTCCACGAGAAGCGCGGGACGAACGCCAGTTCCGCTTTGTCCGCTGGCGCCAGCAGTTCGGGCACGCGATCCCAGTTGAAGGTGAAGCTCCAGACCGGGCTGGCGACGCCGGCATGGTCGCGGTAGTCGATGGGCGTCACGCGCCAGTAGAAGATGTTGCGCGCAAGCCGCAGCAGCGGTGTGTGATGGGGCGTGGGAGTCCTCACGCTGTAGACGATGTTGGCCAGCAGCGGGTCGGTGGCGATCTCGAAGCGATAGGCGGCAGCGCCAGCGACGGCAGTCCACGTGAAGTCGTCGTGGCCAAAGACGGCGCGGGTGGCGCCATCTTCCGGCTACAGCAGGGTGGGATGGATCGCACCGTTGTCGCCCCAGTCGACCTGAAAACTGCAGGGGGCGGCATACGGCCCCCAGTTGTTGCCCGCGGCGGCGCGCACGCGCCAGTAGAAGATGCCGTTGCCTAACGCCAGCAGCGGCGTGTAGCTCGTGTTGTCCGTGGTGACATCCACGACGGTGGCGGCAAAGCCGCTG
>JAPKMV010000087.1 GCA_026645635.1 Caldilineaceae bacterium | reverse complement strand
AGGTTGCCCAGTGCGGTGATCCAGCCCACTTGCTCGTTGTTGGCGCCGTAGGCCAGGGCAAAGAGCGGAATGTAGGCCAGGTAGAAGGCCTCGCTGGTGGCGGCGAAGATGCCGTCGAGCCAGAAGAAGCGCAGCCCGCGGCGCTGTGCAATCGTCAGCGGCTCGGGCGCCTGGCGCACCAGCGCCCGGTCCATCGGGCGGCGCACGAGATACCAGTTCCAGCGCTGCGGGCGCAGGTGGTCGAAGACGCCGATGCGCCGCTGCGGGATGTAGTCCAGGTGACGCCGTTCGGGTGGCGGCTCAGTTGGATCGTGTTCTTTCGTCGTGTCCATTTGTCACGCAGAGACGCAAAGGCATACCTAAAGTCATGGATGATAGAAGACAAGGGTTTTGCGAGCGCTGCTCCGCACTGGGGAGCGCCGGACGAGCATCCGCAGATGGCGCAGATTTTCGCAGATGGCAGACATCAAATCTGCGTCATCTGCGGATCGTGTTTGCGTTGTTGCGATAACTCCTGGTTTCTACGGAGTTTGAGTTTAGCTTGGCGTGTTTGCGCCTTTGCGTGTGATTGCTCGCTGTTCGCTGAAAAGTCGATCATGCACAGAATTGTTGGCGTAACTCCGCCTTTTGCACCTTGCCCATGGCGTTGCGCGGCAGATCGGCGACGAAGACGACGGTGCGCGGCGCCTTGTAGTGGACGAGGTGCGCCCGGCAATAGTCGATGATTTCTTGTTCACTCACCGTCATGCCCGGCGCGGCCACGACCACCGCCACGATCCGCTCGCCCCACTCAGCGTCAGGGCAACCGATCACTGCGCTGGCGGCCACCGCAGGGTGATCAGCGAGCACCAGTTCCACCTCCGGCGGATAGACGTTGAAGCCGCCGCTGATGATCAGGTCCTTCGACCGCCCCTTGAGCGTGTAGTAGCCGTCCGGCGCGCACATGCCCAGGTCGCCGGTGCGGAACCAGCCATCGGCGGTGAAGGCTGCGGCGCTCTTTTCCGGCTGACGCCAATAGCCCTTGAAGACATTGGCCCCGCGCACCTGCACCTCGCCGACCGTATCAGCGGGCAGCAGCGCGCCGGTTTCCGGATCGACGATGCGCACCTCGACGCCGGGCAGCGGCAGCCCCACAGCGCCGACGCGCCGCTCGCCGTGAAGCGGGTTGGAGATCAACATACTCGTCTCCGACATGCCGTAGCGTTCGAGGAGCCGATAGCCGAAGGTGGCTTCGAAGGCGGCGAAGAGATCGTCCGGCAAACGGTCGGAGCCGGACGTGATGAGGCGCAAATGGCGCAGGCTCACCGGGTTGGCCGCGGCCGCATCGACCAGGCGGCGGTGGATGGTGGGCACGCCCATGAAGACGCTGCACGGGCGCTGCACCAGCGTCGCCAGCGCCTGCGCCGGGTCGAAGCGTCTGTGCATCACCGTCGTCGCGCCGGCGTTGAGCGCGCCGTGGAGCGCCACCACCAGCCCGTGGACATGGAAGATCGGCAGGACGTGCAAGAGGACATCGTCGTTCTGCCAGCCCCAGGCTTCGTGCAAACTCGCCAGGTTGGCGGTCAGGTTGCCGTGGGTCAGCTCCGCGCCTTTCGGCTGGCCGGTGGTGCCGCTGGTGTAGATCATCAAGCAGGTGGCGTCCGGGTCTGCCGGCGTGCGGATGCCGGCGGCGTCCTCCGGCAGCAGCGGGTCGACCAGTTTGTCGAAGTCGGCGTTGCTGGTGCAGTCCAGAAAGATGGCCTCCGTCAGCGCGGGCAGGCCGGCCAGCGCCGGCGAGACAGCGTCCTGTGCAGCCGCGTCGCCGAAATAGAGCCGGGCGCCCGCGTCGCCCAGGAAGTAGGCGAGTTCGCGCGCCGGGTAGCCGGTGTTGAGCGGCAGGCTGATGGCGCCGAGACGCATCACCGCCAGGTGCAGATAGACAAACGGCAGGCACTTGGGCAGTTGGATGGCGACGCGGTCGCCCGGCCCGACACCGCGCACCCGCAGCATGGCCATGGTGCGCAGCACGATCTGCTCCAATTCGCCGTAGCGCACACGCTTGGCGCGGGCGAAGTGCTCATCGACAAATTCAATTGCAATTTTATTAGATTGTCGCAAGCAGAACTGCTGAAGCGTATCGAGAAACATGGCGAAGCTGCTTTCGCTGTTGGTTACAGGGATGGAAGCGCCGATCGTGCGCGGTGCGCCATCGGCGATATGCAGATGGTATACGCAATTGGATCAGGATGCAAGCGCCGGGCGCAGTGGGGTCTACTTCACGCCGAAGGCAGAATGACTACTGCGCATCGAGTTCCTCAATCCCATGTTCCAGGCGCTGGGCTGGGACATGGACAACACCCAGGGCTACGCCGCGTCCTACAAGGAGGTGATCCACGAGGACGCCGTGAAGGTGGCGGGGGTGACCAAGGCGCCCGACTACGCCTTCCGCATCGGCGGCGTGCGCAAGTTCTTCCTCGAAGCCAAGAAGCCCGCCGTCAACATCAAGGAGGACATCCACCCCGCCTATCAGCTGCGCCGCTACGCATGGAGCGCCAAGCTGCCGCTGAGCATCCTCTGCGACTTCGAGGAGTTCGCCGTCTACGACTCGAGCAACTGATGGATCATCCGCTCTAGCTTGCCGATCCACGTCCACTCACGCGCGAGGAAATCTATGCCCGATGAGGCGCCCCTTTGTTTCATCGACACGAACCTCTGGTACTACTCGTTTTGGGATAGCCTCATTGTTTCTTCGGCACTGTCTGGCGGTTGTAAGGTGCTGTATAGCGAAGATATGCAGCATAAGCTCGTCATCAATCAACGGCTCACCATACTGAATCCCTTTCTCTGAGTGCCCATCCGCACCATCGACTTCGCCGACTTCGCCGACGCGGCGCGCCACGCGCGCATGGTGGCGCTGGTCGAGCAGATGCTGGCCTTGCATCAGCGTCGCGGCGACGGACCGGCAGATTGACCGGCTGGTCTATGAACTGTACGGGCTGAGCGAGGAGGAGGTGCGGATTGTCGAGGGTGGGTGCGCATGACCATTGACTGTGTCAGGTTTGCTGTGCCGCCGGCGCCAGCGTGCTGCGCTTTGCCACCTGCATCAACAAGCGTAGCGCTTCATTCACAGCTTCGGAGGTTGGGAATGCCGCCGCCACGTCAGGCGCCAGCAACACAAGATTCGTGCCAGCCTGGTAGCGCGCCGCGTACTTGCCACTAACTCCGTCCTTCAATACGGTTGCATCGTATTCGGGGCGCAGGTCATCGTCAAATGATGCTTCAGGATTCGTTTTCATAGAGCTTTCTTTCCGCCCTGGTCGCTTCACGTGCGCTGATGATACGTGTCAGGCCCTGGCGATGAGAGCATGTCGGCAAATATGGTAGCTGCCTCCTGGAAGTCTACACCGTGTTTCTTGAGATTGTGCAGCGCCTTGTTTGGATCCCAGTCGAACTCCATGACTCCAGTATATCACATGGATAGATGTCAGCCATGAGCCGTAACCGAGGGCGGGTGATACTGGGCGTTGACGGCATGGGTGGAGCACGATAGAATCAGCCAGGAGGAATGAGCCAAGATGAATGAATGGCAAGGCGTGATCGTATCAGATCCAAACATCATGATGGGCAAGCCCATCGTCGCCGGCACCCGTATCACCGTTGAGTTGATCCTGGAGAAATTGGCAGCCGGTGAAAGTTACCAGCAAATCCTTGAAGCACACCCGCGCCTGACACTAGATGCCGTGCTTAGCGCTATTGCCTTTGCGGCGGCTGCGTTGCGTGCGGATGTCGTATATCCTGCTCCACCCCTTGCAGCATGAAGTTGGTCGCGGACGAAAGCGTCGACTTTCCCATCATTGCAGCGCTGCGAACTGCTGGCCATGATGTGTTGGCCGTGGTTGAGTTCGCGCCAGGGATCAATGATGAAACCGTACTCGAACTGGCCAACCGGGGTCAAGCCCTGCTGTTGACGGCAGACAAAGATTTCGGTGAACTGGTGTATCGCCTGCGACGCGTTCACTGGGGTGTCGTCCTGATTCGCCTTGCAGGATTAGGCCCACAAGAAAAAGCTGTGCTCGTTGAGCGTATATTCCAGACGCGTGGCAGTGAATTGGCAGATGCTTTTGTCGTGATCACCCGCAATACGGTGCGCGTCCGCAGTTGACACCTATCGAATTCAATCGCAATTTCGCCGGCGCTGCTCGCGCAGATGCTGGCCTTGCACCAGCGTCGTTCCGCGGCGACGAACCGGCAGATTGACCGGCTGGTCTATGATCTGTACGGGCTGAATGAGGAGGAAGTGCGGATCGTAGAGGGCGGGTGAGAACTATCCAGAAGCAGGCGGAGTAAAGAAGATATCGATCCCCTGCTGACGCAACCCATCCACCAGCGTTCGATCACCCGTCCAAAGCCGCCCATCCAGTGCCAGGGTGAGCGCCACATGCACGGTATCGTTGACATCAATCGGTGTGCACAAGTTCTGTGCCTCCGTTAGAAAACTCGGCTTGATCAACCGTTCTGGGTAGATATTTAATCGCTTCAACAGGCGATAAAGGAGACGAAGCAAGTCATCCTCGCTGAGTTTGCTTTGCTTCACCAGGCGATCTTTGTGCTTGAAGAGTTCAACGATGACATATTCGCAGATGTAGAAGTCGTATTCTGTCTTGAAGATAAGTTCGACAAAGTGCGACGGCTCACGCAGCAGTGCGGAAAACAGGATATTCGTGTCGATGACGACTGGGGGGACGGGGTTCACTCATGTTATTGGGGTTCTGTGCTTCCGCCGCGTTGTTCTTGCAGTTGACGCCAGCCGGTTTGATCGATTTCGGCTGCGAGTTGTTCAGCCTCAGCGCGTGTCAACTGGCTGCGCCTGCGAATTGACTCTACCTCGAGATAATCAAGAAACCGGATGATTTCCTCTCGGTTGAACAGGTTGGCAGGCATTCGCACAAGAATCGAATCCTGCTCAATTGCCACCTGGTATGTTGCAATCATTGCTAATTCCTGCCTTCGTCCCAAAAATGCTGCACTGACACCGGGCACAGTATAGCAGAAACTGCCGCGCCGCGCCATGCAACTTCACCTCCACGCGCCATGCGCGCAGGGTGGAATTGGTCGAGCAGATGCTGACCTTGCATCAGCGTCACACCGCCGCGCAGATCGCCGCCACGGACCGGCAGATGGCGCTTTGCCCATGCGGTGCGATCGCCAGGCAACATCCTGGCTTGTTCCGGTCTTGCTTAACGCAGAGGGGTCCCGTGAGCCCGCTCGAACGGATGCAGAGAAACGCAAAGATACTGCCACAGAATCGCACCGAGTTTTTCTCTGCGAACCTCTGTGACTCCGCGTCTCTGCGTCAAAGGGATCTTTACAAACAGTTTCTGAATCGGCGAAGGCTCACCCATATTGGTTCACTTCCTCGCGGACGGTTGCGGTGTCTCTCGCTGTCCCGCATTGCTCCGGCAGGCCCAGCGCAAGGCTGTGCGCGTGCTCTTGCAGGCTGGCGGCCACCGCGGCGCAGCCGTGCTGAGGGCATTGCGCCGCCGCCAGTTCGATGCCCAGCGGCGACCCTTCGAGCAGCGCGCAGATCACCGCGGCGGCGGCTTCCTCGGTGGCGGTGCGCGTCCACTGCGGGTTTTCCTGCGCCAGGCGCTGCCAGAAGAGCGCACGGGCTGCGTCTGCGGTCTGCGCCAGCCCCGACAACGGAAAGACGCGTTCGGCGCGCAGCCCCAGCCGCTGACGTGACGTAACCAGCACCTTGACGTGGGGGGCCGCTTCGTCGAGCCGCCGCAGCAAGGTCAACCCATCTTCAGCGTGGCTGTTGGGTGCGGCAGGCAGCAAATGCTCGCCGTTGTCCAACACCAGCAGCAACTCCCGCGGCTGCAGCGCCGCCACCATCTGCTCGGCAGCGCAGGCAGAGCAGGCGGGCGGCGCCACCCCAAGCTGTAGTAACAACAGTTGCGGCAGATCGCGCGGATGGGCAACGGTGAGCAGCGGCGCATAGAGCACACCGTCCAAAAACGCGAAGTCCGTCGCCGCGGCGGCAGACAGCGCCAACGCGCTCTTGCCGATGCCGCCCGGCCCGACGATGGTGATCAGCCGCTGCGCCGGGTCAAGCAGGAGCGCGTGCAGTTCGGCCATTTCCTGTCTGCGCCCCACCAGCGCATGGAGCGGCTGAGGCGCCGCGCTACGGGGGCGCTGGCGCGCGGCTTCGATGTGCGTGTGCAAGGCCACAAGCTCGTGGGATGGCTGCGCGCTCAGTTCGTTGTCCAGCAGACGGCGGCAGAGTTCGTACTGCTTGAGCGCTGCGCTGAAGTGCCCCTGGCGCGCCAGGAGGAGCATCTTGTGACGGTGCAGGTGCTCCAGCCACGGCGCCAGCGCCAGGCCGCGGTCGAGCAGCGCCAGGGACGCAGCGTAATCCCCGCGCCGGGTATGGCCGGCGATCACCGCGTCGAGCACGGCGAGCACCTCACCGCGCCACCGTTCGCGCTCGCCCACCAGCCACAATTCGAACTCTGGGCAATCGGCCAGGGCGACGCCTTCGAGCAGCTCGCCGCCGCACCAGTCCAGCGCGTCCGTCAGCGCTGCAAGATCACCGTTGGCCGCTTGCCGCTGAAACTCGCAGACATCGACGGTGACCCGTTCGGCGACGAGGTGCACGCTGTGACGTTCCACCTCCAGCACGTCGGGCAGCAGGTGCGTCAGGTTGTGCAGCACACGGCGAAGGTTGCCACGGCTGCGCTCGGTGCTGAATTCGCCCCAGAAGAGGCCGGCCAGATGGTCACGGTTGACCGGTCGCCCAATCAGCGCCAGATAGGCGAGCAAGGCCAGCGCCTTTTCCGATTCAAAGCCGTGGACGACAGCATCGGCGGCGAGGACTTGCGGTGGGCCGGAGAGATGCAATGTGTAGGGCAGCGCCATAGTGTTTTGTCAGCTTACGAACGATTTACGAACGATAGCAGGCTATGCTCGTTGTCGTAGATTGTACCATCATTCTCGATTGTGGGCGATGAGGATGAGCTTATGACTATACCCCAAACTTTGTACGAAGCTTATCTCCTGCGCACCTGGCAGGAGGAGCGAGTCGACGGAACGTCAGCCCCCACTTGCTATTATCTGATCGAACAGATCTTTGGCGCGCGCCAACGCTGGCTGTTCACCGACGTGAGCGAATTCCAAATGCATTTGCAAAGTCTATTTGCGCCGTCATCTTTGCCAGTCAGGAGAGAGGTGAAGACATGAGATAACAAAGTTCGGTCGGAAAACGGATATTGAGTCGTCAGCAGTTTGCATGTTTTCGAGTCTGTAGGAGACCCACCATGAACAAAAACTACACACATCTCATGCATTGGATCGCCATACTCGTACTGGCGGCCGGCTGGGGGCTGCTGTTTCCTGGCCGTGCGCAGGCCGCCGACTGTACCTTGACCAGTTCCGGGAATTGGAGCGACCCCACGCGTTGGAGCTGCGGGGCCGCTCCGGGCGCTGGAGACACGGCCATCATCAACGGCAACACAGTAACGCTAGACGCCGACGTAACCGTGCAGAATCTCACACTAACCGGTGGATTCCTGACCGGCGCCAGCAATGTCACCGTGACGGGCGCGATGACCTGGACGGGCGGCTATCTGCGCGGGACGGGCGCCACGAACATTGCCGCTGGGGCGACGCTGACCCTGAGCGACGGCCCGGACTATCTGCGCCAGGAGGGACGCGCCATCAACAACGCCGGCACGGCCACCTGGAGCACCGGCGGCGGCTACAACTGGTATCTCTCCGACGGGGCGGTCTTCACCAACCAGGCGGGCGCCACCTTCAACGCCCAGGCCAACGAGCAGATCGGTGTGAGTGGCAGCAACAATCGCTTCAATAACCTGGGCTCATTCACACGCTCCGGCGCCGGGACATCGCTGATCCAGGTGCCCTTCGACAACAGCAGCCCGACCCAGGTGACCGAGGGCGTGCTGCAACTGACCGGCGGCGGCGTCAGCAACGGCGCCATGACCGTCGCGGGCGGTGCGGCGCTCCAGTTCAACGGCGGCGCCTTCACCTTTGGCCCTGCTTCGTCGATCACCGGCGACGGCGACGTGACGTTCGGCGGGGCGACGGCGGTCGTCAACGGCAGCTACACCATTCCGGGGGTCACAACGATCAGCGCCGGCACGGTGAGTTTCACCAACACCACCAGCGTCGCCCTGGGCACCTTCGCCCAGACCGGCGGCACGCTGCACCTGGGCAACGCCACAGTTGCGCGCAACTTTACCCGCAGCGGCGGCTCCCTCTTCCACAGCGGTGAGCTGACCTTCAACGGCGTCGACATTCAGGGACTCTCGCTGACGACCGCCACAGCCTTCGACCGGCTGACGGTGAACAGCGGCGTCATCCTCAATGAGACGGCGCCGGGCGCCAATGCCACGGTGGCGGGCCAGCTCACCAACCGGGGCGTCATCCGCAAGACGCAAGCCGTGGCGGGAACAGGTTTGCTCAACTTTGGCCTGACCGGCGTCACGATCAACGTCACCGCGCCGGATCAACTGACCAGCCTGCAGGTGGATCGCCGCGACGTCAACCATCCAAATGCGACACCCTGGCAGGCCCACGGCCGCTACTGGAGCATCACGCCCACCGGAACCGGTTACACGGTGGATGTCACTCTGCCGCACCAGGGGGCGGATCATACGCTGGCGCAGGCGTGCCGCTACACTGGCGCCGACTGGGAGTGTGCGCGCACTTCCTCCACGCCGACGACTGTCACGCGCACCGGCGTCACGACGCTCTCCGACTGGGCCGTGGGCTACCCGCCGGGCGGTCTGGCGCTGACCAAGTGGGTGACGCCCAATCCTGCACCGTCGGAGACGCCTTTCGTCTACACGCTGCTGATCACCAACAGTGTGCCGGGGCCGGCGACGTCCACCGTGCTGACCGACAGCCTGCCCCTTTCGCTGGTGCACGGGCTGGCCGGCAATGTGCTGATGCTGCACCTGGACGAAGCGGTGAACGCACAGCAGTTCCAGGATGTCTCGGGCCAGGGCAACGACGGCGCGTGCACCGGCGGCGCCTGCCCCACCGCCGGTGTGGCGGGGCGCTTCGGCCAGGCCGTGCAACTGGACGGCGTCACCCAGGTCATCGACGTGGGCACCCCCGACGTGCTCAACCTGACCGATGCGCTCTCGCTGGCGGCCTGGTTCAAGACTGCGGCGCCGGTGGGCAACTACCGCACGCTGGTGAGCAAATGGCACACCGCGCCGACCGACGGCGCCTACATGCTGGGCTGGGAGAACAGCGCGGGGCTGCGCTTCTGCGTGAGCAACGGCACGCGCATGGTCTGCGCCAACAGCGGCCAGCCCTACAACGACGGCCAGTGGCATCATGTGGCCGGCGTGTGGAACGGGACGGCCGCCACGATCTACGTGGACGGCGCGCCGATCACTACGGTGGAAGATGCAACGCTGGGGCCGCTCTTCGTCACGGCGCGCGCCGTGCGCGTGGGCAGTGACGCCAGCGGCAG
>JAPKMV010000879.1 GCA_026645635.1 Caldilineaceae bacterium | reverse complement strand
CGCCCATCGCTTGAGCACGATCCAGGATTCGGATCAGATTCTGGTCATCAACAAGGGCGAGATTATCGAACGCGGTACACACGAGGAACTGCTCGCAGCCCAGGGCTTCTACTACGATCTCTACATGAGCCAGTTCAAGGGCAAGCTGGCGCAGTTCGCTGCGGCATGAAACAGGCAGGCACCATATGACCACCAAGCAAGATTTCACCGCCGACGAGTGGCGGCTCGTCACCGGCGCACCGTGGGCCGTCGGCCTCGCCGTGATTCTGGCGGAAGACCAGGGCCGGCGCCGCGCGACCAAGAAGGAACTGGACGCGCTGGCGGCAGCGCCAGTGCAGGTCGCCGCTACCTTCGCGGGCAACGCCCTGGTGCAGGCCGCGCTGCCCGACATCGTCAGCCACGCCGCCGCCGAACAAGTCAAGGCGCACAGCCGTGAGAAAGGCGCGGTCGAGCAGGAAATCTACACGGCCACGCTCGACCGGTGCCGCCGCCTGGCTGCGCTGCTGCACGACAAGGCGCCCTACGGCGAGGCCGATGGCTACAAGCGGTTTGTCGTCGCCATCGGGGATGCTGTCGCCGGCGCGTTTGCCGATGCTGAATTCCTGGGCATCGGCGGCGGTACGGTCAGCGCGCGCGAACGCAAGCTGCTGAGCGCCGTCGCCGATGCGCTGGGCATCGACGCGGAGTAGGAAGGTCACCGTACACACATGGGCTTCTTTCAGCGCCATCTGCCAATCATTGTCTTGATCATTGCCGTGCTGCTCATCGCACTCGGCGTCTACGGCTTTGTGCAAACGCAGCGCGAGCTGCCGGCACGCGACCTCACCATCCTGACCGATGAACAGGGCAGCGGCTACTATCAGGTGGCGGAGCGCTACCGGGCGATCTTCGCCGCGCGCGGGCTGGACCTGACCGTGCGCACCACCACCGGCGCCCAGGAAACGCTGCAACTGCTGGCCGACGGCGCCGCCGGCATCGCCCTGGTGCCCGGTTTTATGACCGCCCAGATCGACCCGCGCATCTACGCATCGCTGGGAGCGCTCTTCGACGAACCGTTCTGGGTCTTCTATAACAAGCATGCCTTCGACGGCCAGCCGGTGCGCTATCTTAGCCAGTTGCAGGGGAAGCGCATCGCCGTCGGGCTGCCGGGGAGCGGTTCGCAGGCGCTGGCGCTGCAACTGCTGGGCGAGAGCGGCGTCACGGCGGACAACACCACGCTGCTCGAACTGCCGCGCCAGGCCGAAACCGAGCAGATGCTGGCCGGCGACCTGGACGCGGTGCTCCTGCTCGACGCCTATCAGTCTGAGACCGTGCAGGCGCTGCTGCGCGCGCCGGCGATCGGGCTGGCGAACCTGGCGCAGGCCGACGCCTACGCCGCGCGCCAGCATGCGCTCAAAGTCGTCGACCTGCCCGAAGGCATCATCGATCTGGCGCAGAACGTTCCAGCCGAAGATGCACGGTTGCTCGCCAGCGCCGCCAACCTGGTGATCCGGCGTGACCTCAACCCCACCCTGGCGCGCAGCCTGATCACGGCGGCCATGCTGGTGCATTCCGGCGGCGACTATCTGGCGCCGCCCTACACCTACCCGAACCTGACGGCGACCGGCTTGCCCGTGCCGCCGGACTATGTGGACTACTTCAATCGCCTCAAGAACGGCGATGCGCCGTTCACCAGCACGCTCTCTTTCTGGGGCGCCTACAGTGCAGAACGCTTCATCTTCTTCCTGCTGCCGCTGATCATTCTGCTGGGTGTCCTGGTGCTCTATTTCCCGGCGATCTGGCGTTTCTACATGCAGGGCAAACTGCTGCCCATTTATCAGGAGCTGCGCCGCGTCGAAATCGAGCTGCCGCAGATGGATCGGGCCGCCACAGCAGCCGCCATCGAGCGAATCAACGCTTTGGAGGAGAACATCACCCAGCGGGTGCGCGTCTCCGCCGCCTATCTGCCGGAAGTCTTTCACCTGCGCGACCACATCCGCAGTGTGCAGGCTGATCTGTTGAACCATCAGGCCCGGCTGGAGGCGCTGCCGCCGGACGACGCCGTGGCCGCGCCGCCAGCCCGCAAGACCGGACGCCTGCGCCGGCGCCGGCGCAAAGGATAGCCGATGACACAGACAGACGAACTCGGCGGCCAAAGTAAAGGCCAACCGCAGCCTGACGAAGGCAACACAATGGTGGCGCGCGCCACCTATCAACTTTTCATGGTGCTGGTGACGCTCCTGGCGCTGGCGATCACGGGCATCTACTACATCCTGCCGCTGCCAGATACAGTTCGCCAGGTGCTCTACATTC
>JAPKMV010000878.1 GCA_026645635.1 Caldilineaceae bacterium | reverse complement strand
GCCCGGAACTGCTGAATGTTGATGCGATCAAGGAGAAGGTGCAGCAGGCGTTGCAAATGGACGCAGCCGTTGCCGGCATCCGTGATCAGATTATGGCGGATTTGTTGGGAGAAGGCGCTACGGCGGGCGATATTGCCAGTGCCCTTGACAGTGTCTTGGGTAATATGGGGCTGCCGGCGAAGGGCGGCGATCCGTTCGGCTCCGGCTTCGAGGAGGGCGTGGACGGCAACCAGGTGGCAGCGGGCAGCCTGGCGAAGATCGCAAAGGCGTTCCTGGACAACGAGGCGAACGTGCGCAGCAGCGGGGCCGTCGTGGGCGCCTGGTGGGGCGAAGGCTTCATGACGGTTGTGGGGCAGAACGTACCACCGGGGCTGCTGGACCTGCTCACCAACCTGCTGCTGCCGAAGATTCAGGCGGCGGCGGCGGCGACGGCCAGCCAGACGGGAGCGCCGTAATGGCCACGACGATGAAGCTCAACGGCGATACGCTGGCGCAGTGCAGCGGCTTTTCGGTGCGGCTGGAGTTTCTGGGCAGCGCGGTCACGTTGGCGAGCGGCGGCCTGCGGCGTGATCTGGTGGACGCCAACCTGAAGCGGCGCTGGACGGTCTCCTGGACGGCGCTGACGGTGGGCGAGGCGATCACGATCATCGAGGCGTGGGCGGATGCGGTGGCGGGCGATGTCTATTTTATCCCGCCGGACTACACGATCACCGATCCGGAGACGGATTTGGGCTACACGGTCAACGCCGGGCCGAATCCGCAGAGTACATTCGAGGCGTACCTGGTGGCGGGCGGCACGCTGCGCTACCGGGCCAGTGTTGAATTATGGGAGGCATAGATGATCACGCCATTGGGACAGGTGACGGGCGAATTGCAGGATGTGAGGGAATGGACAACATTCGGCAACGGCTCGTCATTGCCGGCGGTTAGCTCCACAAAAAAATACACAGGCGGCTATGCTGTGCGCATCGGAAACATATCGAAGGCAGCAGGGTTGACGTTTGCGGCACAAAACGATGTGCGGATGGGCGCATGGTTCAACCATGTGGGACTCGTGAACAACGGACTGGGAGCGCTGTTCACGCTGCGCGCCGCTGGAACCGTGGTAGCGCAGGTGTACATGGAGCAGGCTACGGGCAACGTGATCCTGGAGACTGGCGGCGTTACCCGGCAAACAAAAACTGCAACCGAGATCGGGCTGAACGCGAACGACACGTGGATGCATATCGGGTTGATTTACCTGGCGTCGCTGGGCATCTGCACGTTCTTCGTCGATGGCATTGCGCAATTGACGTACAGCGGCGTGCTGGCCGGGTCTGTCAATGAGGCATATTGTGGTGGCAGTCGTAATTCGTCGTTCAACTACGGCTGGACGAATTACAGCTACATCGATGATTTCTACGTGGAGGGAGGCATAGAGACCAGCGAGGCTCCCCCCTCCGACAGATTCCTGTTCAGCCTCGCCAGCGCGGCCGGCGCATCGGCACAGTGGACGCCAACTGGCCAGGCTACCAACATCGCCTGCGTTGACGAGGCTGTGCCGAACGACGACACGGACTATGTGCTGGCAAGCGCCGCCGATTTGGTCGATAAATATGCCACCGCCAATATCACCGTGCCGACCAACTACGCCATCGTCGCTGCCATTCCGATTGCGCTGGCGAAGGTGATGGCGGCAGGGCCAACGCTCAAACTCGTAGCCGCCGATGGCGTCAACAGCGATCTGGAGAGCGCCGCCAAGACGCCGGGCACGAGCTACGGCTACGTTTGGGAGTCGATGCCGCTGGCGCCCGATGGCGGGGCATGGGATGAAACCAAGTTCAACGCCGCCGAGTTTGGCATCAAATCTGCGGGCACTTTCTGATCGTCCGACAACAATTGATTGTGGGACGGTGACATGGCCACAGAGCGAGTAACCCGCGTTGGCGCGCTCAGCCGTCTGAATGGCGGCGTCAAGGCGCGCAGCACGCAGGCCGGTGCGCTGGTGCGCATTGCGTCGATGCGTGTGCTAACCTCCCATGTCGGCGTGCTTGTACGCGTGCAGTATGTCGAGCCGCAGCCAAGTGAAGAACTTGATGTAACGCAGGCCGGTGCGCTGGCGCGGGTGCGCGGGGCTGGACTGCGCGACACACAGGCCGGTGCGCTCGCCCGCTTGCGCCAGTTACGCCTGCGCACCACGCAGATCGGTGTCCTGGTGCGGCTGCAATATGCGGAGCCGGTTGAAGGCCGACCGACGGGCGGCGATAAGAAAGCGGCCACAACAGGCGAGACCGTTACCGAGGCTGCATCGGTCACAG
>JAPKMV010000877.1 GCA_026645635.1 Caldilineaceae bacterium | reverse complement strand
GGCAGGGCGAGATGCTGCGCATTGCCGCCGACCCCGACGATCCCGACATCCTGAACAAGCTGCTGGCGCTCAACGAACTCGGCCCGCAGACCGGCATCCGTGTGGATCTGCGCGGGATGCGCAGCCGCTCCGTCATCGACCCCGAAACCGGACTGGCGCAGATCATGCTGGAAGCGCCCATCAGCCAGGTCGATGAGTGGAACCCGCGCTACTCCTACGCCAGCCGGCCCGAAGACCTGACGACCGCCTATCTCAACATCCAGATGGCACAACAACAGCAGCGCGCCGGCGCAGCCGAGCGCGGCCTGGGTCTCACCACGCCCGCCGAACTGCAAAACACGCTCAACCCCGGCGCCGGCTACCAGAACCCGCACCCGTACAGCAACTACACCGCCATCCAACTCGCAGAAGCGGCGCGGGCTGACACCGCCTACGCCATCAATGAAGCGCTCTTCAACATCGCCCGCGGCCAGGGCGACCGCCGCCTACCGGGAACCTACCAGAACCTGACCGTAAGCGAAGGCGCCTCGCCCGCCACCTGGAACGAACTGGCCGCCGCCTACGCGCAGAACCGCATCGCACAGAGCGTAGGGCTGTTCGCCGACTTCGACAAGAGCGGCGCCTACGGTCCCGGCCTGAACACCGCCCCCATCATCCGCAGCGCCGCGACCAACGCCGGCCTGGAGATCTCCCCAACCGGGCAAGTGCTCGTCGGCGCAGACGTGGCGCCCGAACGTTCGGCGAGCTCACGTCGAGCCACGGCCAACATCAACTGGCGCATCTTCGAGCAGGAAGTGCAGGCCGGCAGCCCCTTGCAGGCAGGCGCCGCCACGCCCGAAAACCCGTTCGTCTTCGACCGCAACAACCTGCCCGCGGGCATGCAGGTCACCACCCAGTTGGAAGACGGCACGACAACCGGAACCATTGTCAGCCGCCTCAGTGACGGCAGCTACCGCGTCGCCTATGAAACGCCTGCCGCCAACACATACCCTGAAGCGCCATTCAGTTCCGGCGTCACCTTCCATGACGACCGCTACACCGGCGATTCGTCAGCCATCTTCTACCGCAACGTGCCCGCTGCGGCCATCCTCGACCCCACCGCATCGCCCGGCGAGTATCTGTCGCTGCCTGTGCGCCAGGCAGGAGCCACCGCGCAGGACAGCGCCCGCCAGACGACCGGCGAAGTGTCGCTGGAATATCGTGCGCAGCAGCTTGTGTACAATCTGCTGTCCGCACAAACCGGCGGCCTTCCGATCCAGATGTTCAACGTCCAGCGCATGGATGCACAGGTGCTGCGCCGCGCCGACGAGATCATGCAGGAAAGCCGCTCGCTGCAAGGCTACTTCCCTGGCCAGGATGCAGACACCGCCATCAACTACTTCATCGACTGGAACAGCTACAACACCGCCACAGACACGATGCTGCTGCGCCCGGGCGCGCCCGAACTCGTGCAGCAGGGCGGCCGCGTGCGCGTAGATCCCTACCAGACCAGCGCCGCCCGGTCCGCCGACTACCTCATCGACCGCGAGTTGACCGAACTCAGCAGCGCACCGCCCAGCGTGACCAACCTGCGCCGCCGCGACACACTGAGCAGCCTGCTCGATGCGCTGGCCAGCGACGCAGGACGCGGTCAAATCCCGGCCAATCAGCTCACGTCCGGCCGCAGCGCGCAAACCGCCTACAGCGAACTCTTCGCCACCGCCGCGGAGTTCGGCATCACCACGATCCTGAAAGGCGTCACCCAGGAAGGCGGCATCGACTATGCGCTGCGCCCACGCATCCCCAGCGACCCGGCCGCCGTCAACCCCGAAACCCTGACCCTGCTGGGCGAGCGCGACGGGCAACTCTTCCAGCGCGCTCCGCAGCAGGCAGCCACTGCCGCCACCGGCGTCCTTGCCGACTTCCGCTCCCGTATCGCCGGTTGGCAGAATCAAGGGCGCCGGACGGCGCAGGCCGCCGCCCAGCCTGACGCAGACGCTGCACCGCTCCCCTACGACGCAGCCGTGGCCGCACAACCCGACGCGCTGACCCGGCTGCACAACGACCCGGCATGGCAGGCTGCAATAGCGGCCGAAACCGCACTCGGCGGCAGCATGCAAGCACGCGCGCCCCTCGAAGCCAAGATCGCCGCTCGCCAGCCGCTCAGCCCCGACGAACTGCGCCAGGCGCAAAGCCTCGGCCTGCTCGATGACAAGGTGTTCGTCCAGCTGATCCCCGGCAACTTCCAGGTCACGGGCAACGGCGTGATCGTCGCGGATCAGGGCCCACGCATGGGCGACGAGATTCTCTCCACCGAAGACG
>JAPKMV010000876.1 GCA_026645635.1 Caldilineaceae bacterium | reverse complement strand
GCCGATCAGCGTCACCCAGCCGCGCCACCCAACGGTGGAGTCTTATCGCCATCTGCGGACGAATCTGAAGTTTTACAGCGTGGATCGCAAGATGAACGCACTGGTGGTCTCCAGCGCAGAAGCCGGCGAGGGCAAGAGCATGACTGCGGCCAACCTGGCCATCGTCATGGCGCAGGCCGACCTGAAGGTGGTGCTGGTGGACGGGGACCTGCGACGGCCAACCCTGCACCGCATCTTTGGCCTACGGCGCACACCGGGGCTGGCCGAGGCGTTGGTCGAGGGCATCGAGTTGGATACGCTGCTGCAACCGGCGCCAGAGGCGCCCAACCTCTGGCTGCTCACCGCCGGCGCTACGGCGCCTAACCCGGCGGAACTACTCGGCTCGCAGCGCATGGAGACGCTCCACGAGCAGTTGCTGGCCACCGCTGATATGGTGATCTATGACACGCCGCCCTTGCTGGCCGTCACCGATGCGCGGCTGTTAGGACGGCTGACCAGCGGCGCGCTGCTGGTGGTCAATGCCCAACGCACGCGAGCGGATGCGGTGCGGCGTGCGCTGCAGTCGCTTGCGCAGGTACGCGTGCCGCTGCTCGGCGTCACCCTCAACCGCATTCCCAACACCGGACGCGGCTACTATTATTACTACTACTCGAACCAGTATTACGGCACGGACGGCAAACGGCGCAGCCTGCGCTGGCCACTGGGCGGCGGCAAGCCGCGCCGCCATGCCAGCAACGGGGCGCCGGTCAACGCCCCAGCACCGTCTGTCCCTCCGTCAGGCCGCTGAGGATTTCGACCTGCTGGTTGTTTTGCAACCCAATGGTGACGGGAACCTCGGCGCCATCGGCCAGACGCACGAAGTAAGCATCGCGGAAGCCTTGCAGCGCGGCCGGCGGCACCCAGAGCGCATTCCGGTTGCGTTCCCGTTCGACGACAACCTGCACCGTGGCGCCGGGTTGAAGCTGGCTGCGCTCAGCTGGGTTGGCGGCTGCGATCTCCACCTGCGTCTGTCCGGCGCCATAAGGCGCGGGCAATGCCTGGATGACGCCGGCAACTGCGGGCGCAACGCCCACTTCGCCCAGATGGATCGTCACCGGCATGCCCTCGCGCAAAGTGCTCAATGTCTCCGCCGGCAGTGACGCGCTGACGAACACCGACTCCGGATCGACGACGACGGCCACAGGTGCATAGGCTGTCACTTGAGCGCCTACCTCGGCGCCTTCCAACAATAGCACCTGACCGGTGATGGGCGCCGTGGCGCGCGTGTCAGCCAGCGCGGTTGCGGCGCGCGCCAGGCGCAGTCGGGCGCGGTCGACCTCGATGGCCAAATCCTGACTCTGTGAGGCGTCCAGATGCGCCAACTCGAATTCGGCCAGACGCACCGCGATCTCCTGGATGGCAAGCGCTCCCGGTGTTGTGTTGCGCGCCGCCTGAATCTGCTCCAGGCGCAGTTGCTCCCGCGCCACGGCCAGTTCCAGGCGCAGCCGCTGCGCGTCGGCGTCGGTCGTCTGCTGCGCCAGCCGGCTCTCGGCCAGCGTCAGGAGAAGTTGAGCGTCTTCCAGGTCGAACTGCTGGCTGCGGTCGTCCAGCGCAGCCACCGGGGCGCCCGCGTCGACGACTGCACCGTGCTCGACGGGCAGTTCGGCCAGCCGGCCACCGATGGTGAAGAAGACCTCTTCCTCTTGTGCCAGGTCGACGTTGCCGGTGAAACGCAGTTCGTCGACTACGTCGCCGCGCGTCACGATATAGGAAACGGGCAGGGCGCTTTGGCCCACGGCTGGCAGGTTGAAGGGGCGCGGCGTAGGCGTGGCTTCGGCATCGCCGCCAAAACAGCCGGCCAGGATCAGGAGGAGCAGGCAAAGGCTTCCTGCAAATGTCGTGTGCTTGATCTGCATGTTCGGGTTTCCGTTGTCATTCCGGCGCCAGGTGGCAGATCGGAATCGATTCTATTATACCCAGGGCGTCAGTGTGGTCGGAATTGGGGGAATGGCAGGTGAGGCGAATTGGAGAGGAGATGATGGCGCGATCTCGGGGTGGCGCAGGGATGTCACGTTGGAAACGTGACCTACGGTTGGGCGGTGAAGAGATAGTAGAAGAGCAGACCGTACCCTTCACGCAGGGCGAGTTCGGTCTGGCGCAGGCTCCCGGCATTGGGGAGCAGGTCGAGGAGGGAGAACTCGGTGCGTGCGTCGCTCTGAAAGTCCACGGGAAACGGCGTGACCGCCAGCTCGGCGCGTTCAAACAACAGGCGGGCGCGGGCTATATGATAGGCAGAGGTGACCAGCGTCACCTGGCGCGGGGCG
>JAPKMV010000875.1 GCA_026645635.1 Caldilineaceae bacterium | reverse complement strand
CATAGTGTTTCCAGAAATGGTAACGCTGCGCATACGGATCGGTGACACGCGCCGCACAGACGCGCAGCACCTTGGCGCGCACCGTTGGGTCGGTGAGCAGGGCTGTACGCAGCGCCGCCCAATCCTGCCGCTTGCCCCGGCCGATGATGTCGTCGATGGCGGCGAGGGTGTAGGCTTGATGCGTGAGATGGCGATGCTGCATTGTGTCAATCACCCCTTTGCGCGGAAACTGTGAACTGTCAGTCCGTCGCTCGAATCAAGTGGCATTGTAGCAAAGAACACCCGCAGCGACAATCAAGCCCGGTTTTTCAAACGGTCTCCGGAAGCCTGGAGTGCGCGCAGTCCAGCCTCAACCTGCAACCGAATCCAGTTCCCGCCAGCTCACCAACGCGCCGGCGCCGGTTTGCAGCGACTGGTCGCCGCCATAGACGACATACGCCGGCGTCTGCGGGGCGCCTGGCAGCGATTGCCAATAGAAATCGGTGGGGGCGATGTCCCGGTCAAAGATGCGCGGGTAGCGGCCGCGGAAGATCACGCGCTCGAAGGGCGCGTCGCCGGGCGGCAACTCCGCGAGCGACAGCGGCAGCAGATGCAGAATCGCCGTGCGGCCGGCCAGACTCTGGCTGATACGCTCCAGCAGCAAGAAGTTCGATGAGCCAGTCACAAAACCGCAATTGGATTGCGGATTTGTACGGGACCTGCTGCTTTGTGGAATTTCTGTGAAAAATTCGCTGGCGCTTCCCGGCGCGCCGCCCTAGACTGCCTGGCATGGGACAGAAGCAGCGAAAACTGGTGGTGACCGTCACGGAACGCTGGACCTTTGTCTTCGACGACGAAGGCGAAACGCCCGCGCCGTCACCCACCATCGACTCGCCTGCACCCGCCCCACCGTCGTCACCAGATGCTGGTGCGAGTGCCTTGCCTGCTGGCGATCCCGCCTTCACTGCGCCAGCCAGCACGGCAACACCCACGGCCAACCCAGCCGCTGGCGACGATACCGTGTGACCGGTAGTCTGGTCTGTTTGTATCGAAAGGAGAGAAAGCACATGGCAGTTCAACCCAATCGCGCCGATCGTGGCAGGCAGCGTGGCCATCAGTGGCTGCTGGGCCTGCTGCTGCTCGCTGCGCTCAGCTTGAGCGCGTGCGCGCCGGTGCAGCGGCTGCGGCCCGCGCCGGCGCCAGAGGCCGCGTCGGCTGAGATGCCGGCGTTCACCGTCGAAGTCACCGACGACGCCGTGACCGTGCCGGACGTCGTGCCCGGCGGCATCGTGCGCGTGACGATCAAGAACAGCAGCAGTATTCCCATGGACATCGGCCTGGCGCGGGTGCTGGAAGGCAGCACGCCTGAGGAAGTGATTGCGTTGGCGCAGGGCGGCGAGGAAGCCATTATCCCGCTGACGACCAAAGCCAGCTTCCTGCCGAGCTTCAACCCGGTTGACCCCGGCAGCGAGAATTGGGCGTATGTCGATCTGCGCACCGGTGTCTTCGTGGTCGACGCCACAGAGCATGTCGAAGGGATGCCGGTGGCAGGCGCGCCGCATCTCAACGCAGTTTTCAGGGCAGAGGAGATCGTCGGCACGACCGAGCCTGCCGCCGACGTCACCGTGGACATGGCTGACTTCGCCTACACCATGCCCGACGAGATTCAGGCCGGGCCGCAGCTTTGGGAGTACACGAACAACGGCGGGCAGTGGCACATGATGTTCGTGGTCAGTCTGGCGGAAGGCGCCGGGGCCGAGGACGTGATGGCCTTCCTGGGCGACCCTGCCCTGGCGCCGGCCGGCCCGCCGCCCTTCGAGTTTGCGCCGGATGCAGGCATCGCGCCCATCGGAGCGGGCGAGCGCGTCTGGTTGGAGACCAGCCTGGCGCCCGGCGAGTACCTGGTCGGCTGCCCGATTCCAGATGTGGAGGCGATCTTCGCCGGTGAGCCACCGCTGTCGCACATCGAGCACGGCATGGTGAAGATGATTACTGTGGCGCCTGCAAGCACCCCGCTGAACGCCGCGCCCGGCGCGGCGTCGGCGGAACTCATCGTCGAACTGACTGACGAGCGCCTGGTGATCCCGGAGACGCTGCCTGCAGGAATCAGACGCGTCACAGCCAATAACACGGGTCAAGCGTGGCACGCGGTGATCTTTCGCCGGCTGAACGAAGGTGTGACGCCAGAGCAGTTTGCAGTAGCGTTTGCGGAAAGCCCTTTCGACTCGCTGGCGTTGACCACGCAACTGGGCGGCCCTGACGTGGCGCCAGGCGCCAGTAGGCCCGGCTACTTCCAGTTTCAACCGGGTGCGCATGTGCTGGTGG
>JAPKMV010000874.1 GCA_026645635.1 Caldilineaceae bacterium | reverse complement strand
GCCGCTTTCCTCAGCCTGGATCAGACCGAAGACCACCCAGCGCACGGCGTCGGCCCACACGGCATCGCCCTGCGACACGGCGCCGGCCAACGGTTCCTTCGACATGGTGTCTTCCAGGATGATGTGGTCGGCGGACACCTGCATCTTGGTCAGGCTGGAAACCAGGCCGGACTTGTCGGTGGTGAAGCCGTCGCAGCGACCTTCGTCGTAGGCGGCCAGCGTCTTGTCGTTGTCCTCAAAGACCACCGGTGTGAAGTCCAACCCGCGAGCACGGAAATAGTCGGCCAGGTTGAGTTCGGTGGTGGTGCCGGACTGTACACAGACCGTGGCGCCGTCCATGTCCTCGATGCTGGCGATGCCGCTGTCGGCGCGCACCATCATGCCCTGGCCGTCGTAGAAGTTGACCGGCATGAACTCCATGCCCACCTCGGCGCTGTCGCGCGTGGTGGTCCAGGTGGAGTTGCGGAAGAGAACATCGACTTCGCCGGTCTTGACCAGCGTGAAGCGGTCATTGGAGCTGGCGTATTTGTAGTCGACGGCGGTGGCGTCACCGAACACAGCCGCAGCCACTGCCTTGCAGAAGTCCACATCGAAGCCGGCGTAGGCGCCGCTGGAATCGACAATGCCGAAGCCGGGCAACTGGTTGTTGACGCCGCAGATCAACCGGCCGCGTTCCTTGACGACATCGAGGCGGCTGCCGGCCTGGGCAGCGGGCGCTGCGGCGGCGTCGGTGGCGGGCGCTGCGGCTGCCGCTTCGGCCGGGGCCGGCGTCGCCGCGGGTGCAGCCGCTGGCGCTGCGCATGCCGAATAGATGATCGCAATGATCAGCAGGCTGGCGCCCAGAAATGTCAATCGCTTACTCATAGGTGCTCCTTTGGGTGTTTATGATGAACGGATCGTCGAACAAATCTCACAACCAGCGCCGGAAATAGCCGTTCACAGGGGAGAAACCCCCATCATTGGTTGCTCAAGCATTGTTGTTTTGCGCTGCGTGCCAGACTTGTTTTTAAGAAGGTGCCTATCTATACCATGTGCAGAAATTTCTGTCAAACTGCTTTGGCGTTTCCTGTCCGGTTATCCGGGGGCGCCGCCGCCGGCATCAGGCCGGATGCGAGACTTCCCGCGCGCGGCTTTGGGTATCCACATGCGCCTGCGCTATAATCGGGTGAATTTGGAGGCGACGATTATGTCGCCCGCCGGTCTATTTCAATGGAGACCTTGCATGTCACCGGAGTTGATTAACACCCTGGGCACCATTGTCGGCGTACTGGTCGCTGCTTTCGGCGCCTTTCTTTTTGCCTTCTGGATTGCGATGGGCATTTGGACATTTCACGACATCCGCCAGCGCACGCGCGACTGGCTGGTGATCATCCTGGCAGTGGTGCTGGTGCTCGTCTTCCCGCTGATCGGGCTGCTGCTCTACATGATGATTCGCCCCAAAGCCACCCTCGCCGATGTCTACGACCGGGCGTTGGAAGAGGAGGCGCTGCTGCGCGAGCTGGAGCAGACGCAGGCCTGTTCCACCTGTGGCGTGCCGGTGAAGGATGTGTGGGTCTACTGTCCGAATTGTCACAGCCAGTTGCAGCACAGTTGCCCAAGCTGCGGCAGCCTGGTGCGCAACGACTGGGAAATCTGCGTCTTCTGCGGAACCGCGCAGCAAGCGCAGCGTGCGCCGCAGCGCCGGCTGGAGCCGGTCCCCCAACTCCAGAGCAGCCCTGCCTATGCGCCCAACGCCCAGTCGCTGCCTCCTTCCGCCTCCCGCGAAGGCGTCGCCGTGCAGCCTGCGCCCCAGCCCGTGAGCCGCAACCCATTCCGCCGTCCCGCCACGCCCCCGCCCGACCTGGACGACAGCGGCTACCAGCCGCTGCAAATGCCTGAATAGCAAATAGACCGCGGATTTGGCGGATGCGGCGGATTCTCGCGGACTTTTGATTCATCCGCGCACATCAGCCTAATCCGCCAAATCCGCGGTCTATTCCTTTTTATCGTGGCTGATCTTTTTGCCGTTGCCGCCCCGGGCCTGGCGCCCTACGTCGCCCAGGAGTTATTCACCCTCGGCCTGCTGCCCGCAGCGGATGGTTCCGCTGTGGAACCGGGCGGCGTAACCTTTGCGGGCGCCAACGCCGCCATCTACCGCGCCAACCTGCATCTGCGCAGCGCCAACCGCGTGCTGGTGCGTCTCGGCGGCTTCCGCGCCGTCGGTTTCGATGAACTGCGCAAGTTCGCCGGACGCCTGGCCTGGGAACGGTTCCTGCGGCCGGGCCAGCCCGTCGCGCTGCGCGTCACGTGCCACAAGTCCCGCCTCTATC
>JAPKMV010000873.1 GCA_026645635.1 Caldilineaceae bacterium | reverse complement strand
GATATTAACCAGGTATTCACCGCGTGCAACCTGCTCCGGCGTGCCTGTCACCGTCAGGTCCGGCGCCGGCGCCGCGCCGGGAAAATAGGTGGCGGCGATGCCCTTGCCCCCCGTGAATGCGATCACGACACACAGCAGCGTCAGCAGCCCGGCGCCAATGCCACCGACGATCTTCACCCACAACTTTCTGGCGCGGATTGCCCGCCAGGTCAGCCAGCCGAAAAGGACCGCCAGCCCCACGAACAGAGCCAACCACAAGAAATTGCCGAACATGTCAGTTCCTCCTCTGTCTCTCCAAATTACGAAAGATTATGGCTCGACGACCAGCACACCAGTCATGCCGGCGGCTTCGTGGCCGGGCGAGCCGCAATAGAAACGGTAGCGGCCCGCCGCGGTCGGCGTGAAAGTGGCATCGAAGGTGGCGTTTGCCGGCAGCGGTGCATGAATATCAAACTCGTCGATGTCGAAAGCGTGGGCGTAGCCATCCCGGTTGATCACCTGCAGCGTCACCGGCTGACCGGCCTTGACGCGCACCTCGTCGCTCACGAAGCGCATGCCGTCGGTGCGGATGGTCACGTTGTTGGCTGCGCCACAGGCAGCGAGCAGGGCCACCATCAATACTGGCAACAGAGTTCGTCTCATTCACATGCTCCCTCGGCAATGGTTCAGACGTTGGTAGATGAATCTGAGTCGTGCTGTTCGCTGAAAGACAATCCGCCTGGTGACGGTCCAGCCGACCATTGGTTCAGGAATCGCCCCAGTTCGTCGGCGCTGCGAAATCCAACCCGTTCGCCCGTATGGGGGTTTTCCAGGCTGCAGCGCCAGATCGCAGCCTCCGTCGACGGTTCGCCGCCCCCCACAGCTTCGCGCCAGATTTTCAGAATGAAGCTGTGATAATGCAGCGTGCGTTGCCCTGGGCTGTTCTTCATCGTTTCACCATTCTTTGAGTCCTGTGGTACGCTTCGCCCATCCTACACAGCGATCATTTGGGAATCATTTGCTGGAGGCGGGCGTGGCGGCGGATTTGCACATTTGCTTGTTTGGCGGCCTCGAAATCCGCCAGGGTGACACCCCGATCACCGCGTTCGTTTCCAACAAGGCGCCTGCCCTGCTCGCTTACCTTGCCGTCACACGCCGCCCCCAGCAGCGCGATACGCTGGCCGCGCTCTTGTGGGGTGAGATGGGCGACGCCGACGCCAAGAACAACCTGCGCCAGGCGCTCACCAGCCTGCGCAAGTCGCTCGACCCGTTTCTGGAGATCACGCGCGACACCGTGGCGCTGCGCGGCGACGCACCTGTCGTCGTGGATGTGACGACCTTCGTCCACGCGCTGCGCGACGCCCGGCAGGCTGCCGCAGAGACACGCGTCACCCTTTTGCAGAACGCGGTCGATCTCTACCGCGGCGACTTTCTGGAAGGCTTTCTCGTGCGCGATGCGCCCGAATTCGAAGAATGGGCGCTGGCGCAGCGCACCCGTTATCGCGAACTGGCGCTGCAGGCGCTCCACACGCTCACCACCGCCTACCTGGACAGCGCAGATTACACCGCCGCCATCGACGCCGCGGGCCGGCTCCTGGCCCTCGACGGTTGGCGCGAGGAAGGCTACCGCCAGTTGATGCTGGCGCTGGCGCGCACCGGCCAATACGCGGCGGCGCTCTCCCAGTATCAACAGTGCCGCAGCGTGATGCGCGCCGCCTTCGACGCCGAACCCGCGGAGGAGACGACCGCACTCTACGCCCGCATCCGCGCCGCGTTGCACGGGCCGCGCCACAACCTGCCGGCGGCACTCACCGGTTTCGTCGGGCGCAGCGCGGAAATGGCTCTCCTGCGCCAGAAACTCGCCAACCCTGCCTGTCGCCTGCTGACGATCGTCGGGCCGGGCGGCGCGGGCAAGAGCCGCCTGGCGCTGGAAGCCGGCGCCGCGCTGGCGCCCAGCTTTCTCAACGGCGTCTGGTTTGCCTCGCTGGCCGCAGCGAATGCCGGCGAGCCGGAAGCGCTGGCGACCACGCTGGCCGCCGCGCTCCAGATTCCCACCGGCGCCGGCGAGTTGAAGCGCCAGGTGATCGGCTACCTGCGCCAGCGCGAGCTGCTGCTCATCCTCGACAACCTGGAACATCTGCTCCACGACGTCGGCTGGCTGAGTGAACTGCTGGCAGCCGCACCCGACGTGAAGATCCTGGCCACCTCCCGCGAGCGGCTCAATCTGCAAGCAGAGCAGATCATCCACCTGGGCGGTCTGCCGACACCCACCGCCGACCACGCCGCCCCAGAGCAGTTCGCGGCGGTGGCGCTTTTCGCACGGCGGGCGCGGCG
>JAPKMV010000872.1 GCA_026645635.1 Caldilineaceae bacterium | reverse complement strand
ACAGCCCCAGGTCTTTGAATTCCACATCCTGGCTGAGCAGCCGGTGCGTGCCCACCACCAGATCCACCGTGCCGGCGCGCAGCCCGTCGATCACCTTCGCCTGCTGCGCGGGTGTGCGGAAGCGGCTGAGCATCTCGACGCGCACGGGAAATTTGCTCAGCCGGCTGCTGATGTTGCGGTAGTGCTGCTGCGCCAGGACGGTGGTCGGCACCAGGAAGGCCACCTGCCGCCCGTCGTTGACCGCCTTGAACGCTGCACGAATGGCCACTTCGGTCTTGCCGTAGCCCACGTCGCCGCAGATCAGCCGGTCCATGGGCCGCGGCGACTCCATGTCCTGTTTGACCGCATCCACCGCACGCAACTGATCGTCTGTCTCCTGATAGGGGAAGGCGGCCTCCACGTCTTCCTGCCACGGCCCATCCGGGCTATACACGAAGCCCTGGATCGTCTCGCGCTCGGCATAGAGCTTGAGCAGGTCGTCGGCGATCTCGGCCACCGCGTGTTTGGCCCGCTCTTTGACAAGCTGCCAGTCCGCCGTGCCCAGGCGGCTCACCGGCGGCGTACTCTCGCCTGCGCCCACGTAGCGGCTCAGACGGTCGGCTTGATGGACGGGGACGTAGAGCTTGTCGCCCCGGGCGTAGCTCACCTGGAGGTACTCGCGCTCGATGCCGCCCAGTTCCATGCGCACCAGCCCGTCAAACAGCCCGATGCCATGTTCGATGTGCACCACATGCTCGCCCGGTTTCACGTCGGCGAAGAATATCTCCGACGCCACGGTGCTGTGCGCCTTCGGCCGCGCCCGCGCCTGCGGCTTGCTCCAACCGAAGAGTTCGGCGTCGGTGAAGAGGTGGAGATTGGAGATTGGAGATTGGAGATTGGAGATTGAGAGATTGGGAGATTGGGAGATTGGATCCTCCTGATCCTCGCCCCTCGCCCCTCGCCCCTCGCCCCCTACCTCCTCGCCCCTCGCCCCTCGCCCCTCGCCCCTCACCACAAAGCCTTCGCCCAGCACACCCTGCACCACGGTGACGGCTTTGGCCAAGGGCGGCGTGAGCAGGTCGGCGCGCACGTCGGGGGTGATGTGGACATCGTGCAGCATCTCGCTGAGGCGCGCGGCCTGGCGCGAGGCAAGCACGACGCGTTCGCCCGCAGCGTGCAGCTTGACCACGTTCGTGGCGATCTCCTTCATCTTGCCGCCGAAGCGGGGGCCGGGCGCAAACGCGCGCGCCAGCGGCGTGTTGGCGCTGCTCGCCCTGCCGTAGAGGTCGCCGTAGCCCAAGATCAACGGGCGCCGCGCCACCAATCGCGCACGCAGTTCGTCGACCGTGAAGTGGCTGGAGGCGAAGCCGTGGGGCAGTTCGCCGGTGCGCTGCAACTCGATCTGCAAGTCCAGCGCCTGCAGCTCCTGCTCGGCCAACGTGGCGAAGAGGTCAAGCGCATCATCCACCACCACCGTGGCGTTGGCATCGACATACTCCAGGATCGACGCCGGTTGGTCGTAGGCGTAGGGGAGGTACCATTCGATGCCGTGGAAGCTATGGCCCTGCGCCATGAATTCGACTTCGCGACGCAGCTCCTCGCGCAGCGCCAGCAGCAGACCCGCATCGGCCAGGGGTGAGGCGCTGCCGCCCGCCGTGAGGTTTTCCAGCGCGTGGAGACTCTCGCCGCCGATGTTGAGGCGCTGTAAGACCATCGGCCCATACTTGGCCAGCACTTCGCTGCCCGGCCCGATCTCGATGCTCTGCACCTGACGCAGCGTGCGCTGACTGGCCGGGTCGAAGATGCGCAGGCTCTCCACTTCGTCGCCAAAGAGGTCGATGCGCACCGGCAGCGGCAGGTTGGGCGGCCAGATGTCCACCAGACCGCCGCGGCGGGCAAAGGCGCCCGGCTCTTCGACGATCTCGACGGGGTGGTAGCCGTTCTGCACCCAGGCCACCGTCAACTGCTCCAGCCGCAGCGGGCTGCCCACCTTGATCACCCGCAGCGCCAACCGCAGTTCACGGGGCGGCAGTGTCTTCTGCATCAGTGCGCGGGCGCTGGCGATGACGACCGGCGGTGGGCCGCTGCGTGCTTGCAGCGCGGCCAGCGCCGTCAGCCGTCGCTGGCGCGTATCGTTGCTCCAGGTGATGCGCTCGTAGGGCAGCGCGTCCGGGTCGGCAAAATGGTAGCGCGGCGGGCCGCCGTCCTCGACGGGGGGCAGCCAGAGTGCAAGCTGCTCGAACAACTGCTGCGCCATCTCGCTGCGCGCCGTGAGCAAGAGCAGCGGCGCGGGGCGTTGTTGGCGCAGCGCAGCCGTGACCGCGGCGCGCGCCGCAT
>JAPKMV010000871.1 GCA_026645635.1 Caldilineaceae bacterium | reverse complement strand
GGTCGAACTTTATGGCGCGCCCGCGGAGAAGATCCACGTGGTTTACGAGGGCGTCGACGCGGCCTTTGCCCCCGCACCCGCCGCGGAGGTGGCGCGCGTGCGCGCCGCGTACAGCCCCGATCGCCCCTACCTGCTCATGGTCGGCACGCTGGAGCCGCGCAAGAACCACGCCGCGGCGCTGCACGCCCTGGCCCGGCTCAAGGCGCAGGGTTTCCCGCACCGGCTGCTGCTTGTGGGCGGCCAGGGTTGGCTCTTTGCGCCCATCCAGCAGTTGGTCGCCGCCCTGGGACTGACCGCTGACGTGACCTTCACCGGCTACGTCCCGCTGGCCGACCTGCCGCCGCTCTACACCGGCGCAGACTGCGTGCTGCTGCCCAGCCTCTACGAAGGCTTCGGCTTCCCTGTGCTGGAGGCGATGGCCTGCGCCGCGCCCGTGGTATGCAGCAACGCGAGCAGCCTGCCGGAAGTTGCCGGCGGCGCCGCGCTGCTGGTCCCGCCCACCGACAACCAAGCCCTGGCCGACGCCGCGGCGCTCATCCTCACCCAGCCGGCGCTGGCCGCAGAATTGCGCCAAAGGGGATTACAGCAGGCCGCGCGCTTTTGTTGGGAGACCTGCGCCGCGGAGACGGTGGCGGTGTATCGTTGGGCCGTTGGGATAGACCGCGGATTTGGCGGATAAGGCGGATTCTCGCGGATGAATACAAAATCCGCGTCAATCCGCTTAATCCGCCGAATCCGCGGTCTATCTTGATCTCCCGGTCGCAGCAGATGCACGAGCCGTTAATCTGTGAAATCTGCGCAATCTGTGGATCGTAGACTCCGAGATTGTGCTGGAGGAGAAGCTGGCGCAGATGCGCGCTGCTGAAAGGTTGTTGTGCTTCAGGCGTTGGGGCGGGAACCCGATTGGCGAAACTTGTGTTATTTTTATGGCCGAAATGATTGCCCCGACCAGGGAAGATCGCGCAACGAGGAACGACAAGGAGACGACATTCATGAAACAGAGCAGATCGTTATGGATCTGGGTCACGCTGGCAGCTTTGGTGCTGGGCCTGCTGCCATTCGCCGCCATCGCTGCGCCGCCCGGCCAGGATGCGACGCCAGCCGCAACCCCCACGCCCAACCCTGCCGGCGATTGGGCGCGGGTACAGCAGGCGGGCACGCTGGTCGTCGGCACCGCCGCCGATTATGTGCCCTTTTCCTTCTACAACAGCCAATTTCAGCTCGACGGCTTCGACATCAAGCTGGCCGAAGCATTGGGGCAGAAGATGGGCGTCAGCGTGACGTTCAAGGACTTTGCCTTCGATGGCCTGCTCGACGCCATGAACCTGGGCCAGGTGGACGTCGCCATCGGCGCCATCTCGGTGACGCCAGACCGCCAGCAGCAGGTGGACTTCAGCAACATCTACTACATCGGCAGCGACGCCGCCCTGATGCGCAGCAGCGCCGTGGCCAACATCGCAGCCGCCGCTGACCTGGCCGGGCGTAAGGTGGGCGTCGAACAAGGCACCACCTACCAGACCTGGGTGCAGGACAACGCGGTGGACGCCGGCATCATCCAGCAGCAAGACCTGACCACCTATGTCGACACCACCTCCATGATCCGCGATCTGCGCAATGGGACGATCGACGTGGCGCTGCTGGGCCAGTTGCCGGCGCAGGACATGGTGAGCCGCTTCCCGGACCTGGCCGTCGCCGGTTCTGATCTCAACCGGCAGCAGTTGGCCATCGCCGCGCCCAAAGGTTCATCGCTGCTCGAACCGATCAACGCGGCGCTGCTGGCTGTGCAGTCCGACGGCGTCTATGCACAGTTGGTGAGCGCCTATTTGCAGCCCAACCCGGAGCCGGGCGCCGATGCGCAGGCTGCCACGGCAACGCCTGTCGCCACGCTGCCCCCCACACCGGAGGAGACGCCGGCGCCCACCGCAACGCCTGACGCTGCACCAGCCGCGGCTGCTACACCAGCCCCCCCCTGCGTCGACGCCATGACGTTCATTGAGGATGTCACCTTCGACGACCGTAACATGACCGCGCCGCCGGTCTTCAACCCCAGCACGCCCTTCGTCAAGATCTGGCGGATGCAGAACAGCGGCACTTGCACCTGGGACACCAGCTATGCGCTGGTTTTTGTCAGCGGCAACCAGCCCGGCGCCGACATGGGCGGTACGACCGTGCCGATGGCGCAGAATGTGGCGCCCGGCGCCACGGTGGATGTGGCCGCCAGCCTGCGTGCGCCCTCCACCTATGGCACCTTCCAGGGCTTCTGGAAGATGCGCAACGGCCAGGGCCAATACTTCGGTGAGGTCGTCTGGGTGGGTATCCAG
>JAPKMV010000870.1 GCA_026645635.1 Caldilineaceae bacterium | reverse complement strand
GGTGACGGTCACGCCCGACGGCGCCCGCTACCCGGAGGCCACGCTCGACGTGACGGTCTACGAGTTCCGCTGGAACAATGTCTACGTGCAAGCCGAGGATGGCAACTTCTACTGGCAGAGCAGCGCGGAGCGCACGCCGGTCTACTCGACCACTGTCACCACCGACAACCAGGGCGAGGCGGCCGTCGCCTTCACGCCCGCGACCGGCGGCCAGTATCAGATCACGGCCACGGGCAGCGACGCCGCGGGTAACCGTATCGCCAGCGCGGTCTTCCTCTGGGTGAGCGCGAGCGGCGATGTCTACGTGCCCTGGCGGCTGGACAACGACGACCGCATCGAACTGGTGGCGGACAAGAAGCTCTACGCGCCGGGCGACACCGCGCGCATCCTGGTTCCGAACCCCTTCACCGGCACGGTCAAGGCGCTGGTGACGCTGGAACGCAGCGGCGTGCTCGAACACCAGGTGATCGACCTCAGCGGCAGCAGCCAGACCATTGACGTGCCGATCACCGGCGCGCACATCCCGAACATCTTCGCCAGCGTGGTGCTGGTGAAGGGCGTGGACGAGAGCAACCCTTACCCGGCCACGCGCGCAGGGTATGTCAAGCTGGCCGTGGACACCGCAGAGAAGGAACTGAGCGTCGAAGCGACGCCTTCCGCTGCGGTGCTGCGTCCGGGCGACACCGTCACCTACACGCTGACGATCCGCGACCACACCGGCGCACCCGCGGCGGATGTGGAGACAAGCGTCGCCCTGGTCGACAAGGCCGTGCTCAGCCTGGTCTACGGCGACACGCGCTCGCTGCTCGATATCTTCTACTATGAGCGGCCCCTGGGGGTGATCATGGGGTCGCTGATCGCCATCAACAAAGATCGGGTCAGCCAGCAGCTTGCCGAAGGCGGCAAGGGCGGCGGCGGTGGCGGCGGTGGGCCGGACATGGAGGTGCGCGAACAGTTCGCTGACACCGCCTTCTGGCGCGCCGACCTGGTCAGCGACGAAAACGGCGAGATTCAGTTCGCCGTCAAGCTGCCCGACAACCTGACGACCTGGGTGCTCACCGCCAAGAGCGTGGACAAGAACACGCTGGTTGGCCAGACCACCGACGAGATCGTGGCGACCAAGGAACTTCAGGTGCGTCCCGGCCTGCCGCGCTTCTTCACCGCGGGCGACCGCGCGCTGATCGGCGGCACGGTGGTCAACTTCGCCGAAAGCACAGTGACCGACGGCGTCTTCACCTTTGCGGTGGAGGGCGCAACCGTGGAAACCGACCAAACCGAGGAGAGCTTCACCCTGGGCGCGAGCGGCGATTCCGCCAACTTCGCCTTCCCGGTGAGCGTGGACGGAGCGTCGGACGTGGTCACCGTGACGATGACCGCGCAGGCGACCACCGCCGACGGCGCCACCCTGACCGACGGCGTGCGCATCCCCATCCCCGTGCGCCGCTACCAGACGCCGGAGACGGTGGGCACCAGCGGCGTCGTGCCGGTGACGGGCGTCACCGAGGCGATCTACGTGCCGCAGGACGCCACCGACGACGGCGCGCTCACGGTCACACTCGACCCGAGCCTGGCCGCCGGGCTGATCGACGGGTTGACTTATCTGGAGCACTACCCCTACGAGTGCATCGAGCAGACGGTCAGCCGCTTCCTGCCCAATCTCTTCACGGTGCGCGCGCTGCGCGACCTGGACATCGCCGACCCGGCGCTGGAGAATGCCCTGGCCTACCAACTGGGCATCGGCGTGCAGCGGCTGGTGAGCAACCAGAACCCGGATGGCGGCTGGGGCTACTGGCCGCAGCAGTCGAGCAGTGCCTTTGTCAGCGCGTATGTGCTGTGGGGGCTGTGGAACGCCGACCAGATGGGCTACGCCGTGGACGAGAACGTGATCGCCCGGGCGGTCAGCTACCTGGAAGGGCAGTTCATCGCCGTGGACGCGGCGCAACCCTGGCAGCTCAATGAGATGGCCTTCATGCACTATGTGCTGGCGCAGGCGGGGCACGGCGATCCGGGCCGCATGAGCACGCTCTATGCGGTGCGCGAGCGGCTGGCTCACTACGGTCAGGCGCTGTTGGCGATGGCCATGCACACCGAGGACGCCGGCGATGCTCGCGTGCAGACGCTGCTCGACGGCCTCACCGGCGCGGCGATCCTGACTGCGACGGGCGCGTGGTGGCAGGAGCAGGGCACTGATTACCAGACGATGAACACCGACACCCGCTCCACGGCCATGGTGCTGGACGCCTTCTTGCAGGTGCGCCCGGACTCGCCCATCCTACCCGATGTGGTGCGCTGGCTGATGGCTGCGCGTTCGGCCGGGCGCTGGGCCTCC
>JAPKMV010000086.1 GCA_026645635.1 Caldilineaceae bacterium | reverse complement strand
CTTTGACGCAAAGGCGCAGAGATGCAGAGAAACGCAGAGAACACGCATGGAGAACTCCTCTGTTTTTCCTCTGCGAGCCTCTCCGCCTCCGCGTCTCTGCGTCAAATGGACCTTTACAAACAGCCTCTAAACGCAGAGACCATAGAAACCAGGAGTTTTCGCAACGACGCAAACACAATCCGCAGATTACGCAGATTTGATGTCCCCCATCTGCGAAAATCTGCGCAATCTGCGGATGCTCGTCCGGCGCTTTCAGAGTAGAGCAGCGCTCGCAAAACTTCTCTTTTCTATCGTCCATGACTACAGATTTTGTCGGCAGACGCCTTGTCTTGCGCAAAGATGTATCGCTTTTTGTCTTGGCGGCTTGGCGCCTTTGCGTGAGGCAAATCTTGAAGCAGGAGGCATAGATGGCCATTTTGCAGATCATCGACCAACTCGACGCCCTGCTGGAAAACAGCCGGCGCATGCCCATGTCGTCGCTGCGCATGGTCGACTACAAGGAGTTCAAGCAGTTGCTGGAGCGCCTGCGCGTCGGCGTGCCCAGCGCCATCGTCGAAGGCGAGCGCACCCTGCGCGAGCGCGACCGCATCCTGCGCGACGCCGAGGCTGAGGCGATGCACATGGCCGAGCAGGCGCAGCAGCGTGTGCATGAGCTGCTGGACAACGACACGCTGGTCATGGCGGCGCGGCGGGAGGCCGAGCGCATCGTCGATAACGCGCAGGAAACTGCGCGCCAACGCCGCGACGAGGCCGACCGCTACGCCATGCGCGTGCTGCAAGAGCTGGCGGAGAAACTGGGCATCATCGGCAAACAGGTGGACAACGGCATCGACCTGCTGCGCCAGAACCTCGAACTGGAGCCGATGACGCCGGCGCCCCCCACCTCAGCACAAGGCGCCAAACCCGCCCCGTCCAAGAAGGCCGCGGCCACAACCGGTTGACGAATTCCACCGGTTTGGTTTGACAGAATCAGCACGGCGGGCTATACTGCTCGTCTGTTTGCGCAGAGCCGTGCACCGCGCTGCGTTTTGGCGCTGTGTTTCGTGTGAGCCTCTCGACGACGGGAGGAACGATTATGTTGTTCAATGTTGCGCAGTTGTTGAAGGAACCGACGGGGGCTGTCCGCCGGCATGAGTTGAACGAGGACTTGACACAGCTCGACCCAGAATTGCGCTTTCTGGGTCCGCTCATCGGGACGTTGCAGTTGCTGCGCACCAACAGCGGGATTCTGGTGACGGGCAATTTCAGCACTGCGGTGCAGACAAATTGCAACCGCTGTGTTGAGCCGATTGCGCAGGAAGTGCGCTTCAGCCTCGAAGAGAATTTTCGGCCACTCACGGAAGTGACCACCGGGCGGTATCTGCGCCCGGAAGAATTCGAGGGTGAAGAAGAGGATCTGGAGGACGCAGCGCTGCTGATTGACGAGCGCCACATCCTCAACATTGCCGAAGTCGTGCGGCAGGCGATCTGGCTGGCGATGCCGATGTATCCGGGCTGTAACTGGATCGGCGCCGGCGATTGTCCAAATCTGCTCAAGCGTCTGACCGAATTGGATCAGTTGGAAGACATCGGTTTTGTCAACGATCCACGCCGGACTGCGGAAGAAGAAATCGACCCACGGTGGGCGGCGCTGCTCAAGCTGCGCGACGACGCCGGGGGGCGGGAATCGTAATTTTGAAACGTACATATTGGGATTTGTCAGGCGACATCTGTCGCCATTTGCGAGGATGACGCAAGGAGTATTGTCATGACGCCACTACCAAAACGGAAACTTAGCAAGGGTCGGCGCAACCGCCGCCGCGCCCACGACGCCATCGGCGCGCCGCAGTTGGTCGATTGCAGCAACTGTCACAAGCCGGTGCTGCCCCATCGGATGTGCCCGCACTGCGGCTACTACCGGGGGCGCCAGGTGATGGACCTCGGGTTCAACAAGCCCGCGAGCGACAAGAAGAAGTAGCGCCAGCACACAGGGGATTTGGAGAGACGCCAAATCCCCTGTTTCTTTGTCCGGGCGGGTGGGATTGGAATAGACCGCGGATGACGCGGATTGGGCGGATTTGCGCGGATTTGATGCGATGCAGATTTTCGTGATCTGTCAGTACACGGAGGCCGCAGAGAAGACACAGAGGTCACAAAGAGGTAGCAGTGGTCCACGCTCCGCGTTCTCTCTGTGACCTCTGTGACTCCTCCGTGCTCTCCGTGTAGTAGCCCCTGCGATCGGTTTCTAGAAGGATGGAAGAGCAATGGGCGTATTTTCATTGATCAATCAAGTGACGGCGACGGCGTTTCTGTTCCCAGGGCAGGGCAGCCAGCAGGTGGGCATGGCGCAGTCGGCGGCCGCGACCTACCCCGCGGCGCAGGCCGCGCTGGACGAGGCCGACGCTGTGCTGGGCTTTCCCCTCAGCCGTCTCATGGCCGAGGGGCCGGAAGCCGATCTGACGGACACGTTCAATGCCCAGCCTGCGCTGCTGGCGGCCAGCATCGCCCTCATGCGCGCGCTGGAGAGTGAGATGGGCGCGGGCGACAAGTCCGGCGGGCAGCAAGTCTACGTCGCCGGCCACAGCCTGGGCGAATACACGGCGCTGGTGGCTGCGGGCAGCCTCACCTACGCCGACGGGCTGCGCCTGGTGCGCGAACGCGGCCGGCTGATGAAGGAAGCGGGCGAGCGCTCCCCCGGCATGATGGCCGCGGTGCTCGGTCTGGACGAGGCGACGATTGCAAAGGTCTGCGCCGAGACCACAGCCGGCGTCGGCGTCGCCGAGATCGCCAACGACAACACCCACGGCCAGGTGGTGATCTCCGGAGACCGCGCCGGCATGGAAGCGGCGATGGCCGCGCTGAGCGCAGCGGGCGCCAAGCGGGTCATGCCGCTGGCAGTGAGCATCGCCGCGCACAGCCGGCTGATGCAACCGGTGGCGGCGCAGCTTCAAGCCGCCATCGACGCCACGCCGTTACTAGCGCCGGCCGTGCCGGTGATTGGCAACACCACGGGCCTGCCGCTGGCCACGGTAGACGACATCCGCCGCGAACTGGGCGCGCAGCTCACCGGCAGCGTGCGTTGGACGGCGACGATCCAGTGGCTGGAGGCGGCGGGCGTGACGACCTTCGTTGAGATCGGGCCGGGCGAGGTGCTGAGCGGGCTGGTCAAGCGCACCGCGCGCGGCGCCAAGCGGGTGAATGTGGCCGAGGCGGAGCAGGTCGCAGCGTTTGCGGGCGGGGTCGGGTAAGAGGGCATGCATACGGCATCCAGAGACAGAAGGCGGATGTGATGCATTCCTCGCCGGAGAGTATCGACAGCCTCCGTCCACCCGTCCTACACACCATCTGCACCCGGCCGCCTGTTGTCGTCTTTCCGCCTCAATCGTGAAGTGGATTACGAGTCAGACTTCATCGTTACGGCCAACGTTTTGGCGCCCAGTCGGTTGAAGTCGTCGGTGTTGTGGGTGATCACAGTCAACCGATTCAACATTGCAGTGGCAGCGATGATAGCATCTGGTGTTTTCGTTCTGTACCGCTGCCTCAGCCGAATGGTTTGCTCAACTACGCGTGCAGTGAGGTCGTACACAGTAGCATGATGAATGAACGCCTTCGCCTGGTTGCAGAGTGCGCGGTTGATGCCAAATTCGTTCCAGCCTAGAAACTCGATCTTGGTGATGATCGAAATTCTGAAGTCTGTCTTCAGTAGTTGATGGAGGTCGTCGTCGTCGGTCAGCCCATTGAAGTAGTAAATGACGACATTCGTGTCGATCAGATAACTCATCAACTCCAGCCCTCTCGCGTGGATTCCAGATAATCATCCACGGCTTGCCGGGAAGATCGACCTGCACCGAAATAGCGGCGCGGGTCAAAGGCGTCAGTTGGAGATGAGGTGAGTGGCTCGCTCACGCCCTTTTCTTGCGCCAATTGTTGCAGCACGATCTGCACCAGCCGGAGCTTATCAGCATGAGACAGGGACGTGACCGCCGGCATGAGTTCAGTGATGGTCATGGTGATACTCCTGCTCAATTTCGGATGGCAAGGCGATCAGATGCTTGCGTGTCAAAGTTGTCATCATGCCTCCAGTATAGACAGCCCTCCGCCCACCCGTCAAACCCCATCACCCGCACCCCGCCGATTTTCGATATGTTGGCCTTCGTTCGGAAGCACCTTTGGCCCGTCTAGGTTATTGGGATGTCACCCAACGACGTGAACCATGCCCATGTTAGGAATTCCCGTTGGCGGCGCGCGAAATTGACCGGCGCGCACCCTCTCCGCTATAATCAGGGACGCGCCATTTTTCGGGCACCGGTGAGCGGGGAATTGTGGAGAAATCGATGGCTGAACTGAATCCGCTGGACGAATATGCAGCCGCGGCGAGCGCTGCGCTCAAGCAGGACAGTGTTCAGATCAAGAACACCAGCGTCGATCGGGTCGAAGGCGGCCAGGTTTCGCTGACCAACTCGGCGGTGCAGCAGGTGAACACCCAGGCGCTCTACATGGAGAACGCTGCGGCTGCGCTGGTGCACACCCATACGATTGAGGCGACGGCCAGCGCCATTGGCGCCGTCGTGGTGGACAACCTCAATGCCGAGCAGATCGACGCCCGCGCGCTGGTGGCGCGCAACGTCAACGCCGAGCGGGTCAACGCGGGGTTGCTGCTCGCGCTGCGGGTCGATGGCGATGTGCATGCCAGGTGGACGCCGCTGACGGCCTTGGCCGCCGGCAGCGCTTTTGCCGCTGTGCTCGTGATACTGCCGCGCGTATTGCGGCTGCTGCGAGGAACCAGAAAATAAGGATACAGCCTTTAATCTCTTAATCCCCCAATCTCCTAATCTCTCAATCGCACCATCTCGCTTGCATCTGAGATTAGGAGACTAGGCGATTGAGAGATTTTTACAGCGCGATTAAATCGTCGGCTGACCCGCCTTGCGCCGGTCGGCGCTGCGACTGAAGAATTGAAACAGAGGAGTCATTGTATGTCTGAATTGAAAATCGAAGCCACCCACCGCACGCTGACGGGACGCAAGGTGAGCCAACTGCGCCGCCAGGGTCTGGTGCCCGTCGTGGTGTACGGCAACGTCAGCGCGCCGGAGTCCCTGCAGGTGGAGGCCCGATCGCTTGAGCGAGCGCTTCACTCCGGCGGTTCCACGCGCGTCGTCGAGGTCGCCGTCAAAGATGGCACCGTGCACAACGTGCTGGTCAAGAATGTGCAGCGCGAACCGGTTGGCCATGCCCTGCTTCATGCCGATTTCTATGCCGTCAACATGCGCGAAAAGCAGCGGGTGGCCGTGCCGATTGTCGGCGTCGGCAAACCTAGTGGGACAGCAACCGGCGTGATGGTGTTGCAGGTGCACGAGACGATCCATATCGAAGCGCTGCCGGCGGATATCCCTGCGGAGATCGAAGTGGACGTGACGCCGTTGACGCTGGATCGCCCGATCACCGTCGCCGATCTGCCCGCGCTCAAGGGCATTGTGTATCTGGACCACGAAGAGGAAATTCTCTTCAACATGCAGGAAACCCGTGCCGAGATCGCCGAGGAAGCGGCCGAGACTGATGCCGCCGGCGCCGAACCCGAAGTGGTCAAGCGCGGCAAGGCTACGGACGAAGACGACAACTAACGGCTGTATCCAATCTCCAGTCTCCAATCTCTAAACCTGAGATTGGAGACTGGAGATTTTTACTCTCCCGCCACAGACTCTTCCAAAAATTGCATCGGGTCCACCGCCACGCCGTTGATGCGCAGCTCCCAATGCAGATGCGCGCCGGTGCTTAGCCCGGTGTTGCCAACCAGGCCAATGGCGTCACCCGGCGCAACCACCTGCCCCGGCGCCACCTTGATCTCACTCAAGTGCCAGTACCCGGTGAAGATGCCGCGCCCATGATCCAGGATGACGGCGTTGCCGCGCACCACCAGCGGTTCCGCCAGCACCACCACGCCTTCAGCCGGTGCAGTGACCAACACACCCTCCGGCGCGCCAAAATCCTGGCCGGCGTGAAAGTTGCCGATGTCGCTCACCGAGTAGGTGCGCCGCGTGCCAAAGGGGCTGGTCGTGGCGTACTGCGGGTCGATGGGGCGGGCAAACGGCCCTTGCCAGCGCAGGTCGGCGCTGACCTGTGACCAGAGATCGATCGCGCGCGTGGTCTCCGCGCGCACCACTTCCGGCGTCATGCTGCTGGCCGTGGCCGCGTCGATCACAATCTGCTGGCTGGCATAGCCGCCCGCCTCCACCGCCACCGGCCACACCGCATCGACCGGTTGCCCGCGTGCGGTCGTGTAGCCGAGCAGTAATTCATAATCGCCGGCGTCTTGCAGCGCGGGTGCTGGCAGCAGGGCAAAGTGGCGCAGCCCTGTCTCATCCAGCGGCGTGAACACAAGTTCCTGGTCAAGCCAGGTTCCGCGCAGTGCGGTCGGGCGGTCCGTCGTGACGACGACGCGGCCTGTGCGCCCTTGTGTGATCGCGGCCGGAGCCTCGACTGCGGTCACCGCACCCAGCCGCAGCGGGTCAGTCGCGGGCAGCCCCGCCACCGGCACGCGCAGCGGCTGCCCCGGAAAAAGGCGTGCACTGCTGTCAAGGCCATTCAATTCGGCAAGCAGCGCCGCTTCCTGACCGTAGCGGGCGGCAAAGGCGGCCAGTGTGTCCCCCGGCGCAGCGTGGCGCACGGCTGTGGGGATCGCTGCCAGCGGCGCCTGGCCATCGGCGGTGGGGATGAGCAGCCGCTGGCCCACGGTGATGCGGTTCGGGTCGTCGATGGCGTTCACCTGCACCAGCGCATCGAGCGGCACGCCGAAGCGGTTGGCGATCACCCCCAGCGTGTCGCCGGGCGCTACGGTGTAGACGCCGTCTTCCTGCGCGTAGAGCGGCAGCCAGAGCAGCAGCGCCAGCAGCGCGCCCGCCAGCCAGCCGGCGAGAGATCGTCTGAAGCTGGGGCTTTTGACGCAGAGACGCAGAGACGCGGCGGTGCGCAGAGAAATCTCTGACCGACGCTTGCTCTCCTTGCTTTGGTCGCGTTTTCTGCCCTGCGCCTTCGCGCCATCGAGCTGCGCTGCGCAGCCGCGATCTGTTCCATCAGCACGGGGGGCAGTGTGTCCCCAAGGTGGCGACATCGTCACTCTGCGCTGTAGACGCTGGGGCTGAGCACGCCAATGTAGGGCAGGTTGCGATAGATCTCGTTGTAGTCGAGGCCGTAGCCGACGACGAATTCGTTGGGAATCGAGAAACCGACCCAGTCGACCGGGATGTCCACTTCGCGGCGGTCTGGCTTGTCGAGCAGTGTCATCACCCGCAGCGTCGCCGGGTTGCGGTCGCGCAGCAGGCGCAGCAGATAGTGGAGCGTGTGGCCGCTGTCGATGATGTCTTCGACGACGACGACGTTGCGTCCTTCGATGGAGATGCTCAGGTCTTTGAGGATGCGCACCACGCCGGTGGAGCTGGTGCCGCTGCCGTAGCTGCTCGTCGCCATGAAGTCGATCTCGTGGGGCACGGTGATCGCCCGCACCAGATCGGCCATGAAGACGACGCTGCCCTTGAGCACGGAGATGAGCAGGAGATCCTTCCCCGCATACTCGCGGCTGATCGCCGCGCCCAATTCATGCACTCGCGCCGCAATCGTCGCTTCGTTGACGAGCACGGCGGCGATGTCGTTGTGCATGTCTGGCCTGGAAAACTTGCTGATGTCGATAGCCACGGCGTCACCTCACAGGCAGATTCTATGGTTTTACGGATGACTGACACGCAACGTGAAGGTCTGACCGCCACTTGTGATCGTCACGGTGGCGCTGGTGGTTGCCGTTGTTGTCACAGTGGCGCCGGCGGCGATGGGCGCCGATGCTGCAGCGGCGTCGCCGACGCGCACCAGCTCGCCAAAGACCCAGGCTGGCCCCGTGGCTGCGCTCACCTGCCACCAGGCTCCATCCTCGGAACGACCGCGCACCGGCAGCGTCGCGCCGTTCAGCACCATGCCGACGAGCGCGTACTCTGTTCCCGGCCCGTCGCGCAGGTTGGCGGCTGCCGCGGTGACAATGGCTGTACCGGTTGCCGCACTGACTGACACAGCGCTGACTGAGCGCTCTGCGACCGGCGCCGTTGCAGCGACGGCCGGCACACCGTCCAACGGCCCTGCGGCCCGCACCAACTCCCCGCTGACCCAGGCTGCATTGCCGTCGCTCTCCACCTGCCACCACCCCGCGTCGCCCTCGGCGCGCCCGGTGATCGGCAGCGCCGCGCCGTTTGTGCGCTGTCCTACGATATTGTAGCCGGTTCCCGGCCCAGCGCGCAGATTGAGGATCGCTGTCGTCACAAACGCAGTCGGCTGGTCAGGCTCCGGCTGAGGCGCAGCCGCCACACCTGTGGCCGCCACCGGCGCGCCGCCCCCGCCCTTGAACTGGCTCGCCCACTGTGCGGTCAGGCCGAGATACTGGTCGCCGTAGGCTACGCTCGGCTCGATGTAGGTGCCTTCCGGCCACTCGTTGAAGCTGGTAAGCACGACCCAGTTCGGCGCGCTGGCAATGGCCGCCTGCCACGACTGGGCATAATAGGCGCCGCCCTCGCGGTCGCGGGCAAAGCCGCTACCCGGCCGGATGCGCACGTCGTTGTAGCCTGGCATCACCGTCGCCACCCAGAGCCGCGGCGCACCGGTGCTCTGGCGCATGGCATCGACCTGGCGGGCGAATTTCTGGTTGACTGCGGTCAGGTCGGCCGGCGGGTTCCAGGTGTTGCTGTAGAGATGGTGGCCGTCGAAGACCGTGAGCAGGCCGGTGTCGACGCCTTCTGCCACCCAGATCGCGCTGTTACCCGGGTCAGCCTGGCTGCGGATACCGGCCCACGTCCCGACGCCGTAGATGCTGGGGCGCCAGAAGAAGATCACCGGGCGACCGTCGGCGCGCAGAAATGCAGGGTGGCCGGCATGCACGTTCAGCGCATGTTGCAGCGCGCTGGTGACGCCATCCGCACCGCTGATGAAGGGCGAGTCGGTCTCGAAGAGAATGCCGATCTTGAAGTCGCGCGCGGCGGCTTCTTCCAACAGCGCGGCAAGGTTCGGTTCGGTCTGGTTGCCGCCGCCGGGGCCATACCACGCCACGAGAAAACCGTCGATGCCGGCGGCCTTGGCCTGGTCGATGTGGCGGCCCATCACGCTGCGGTCACGGCTGACATACTGCGCCGCCGGGAGGTCGGGCAGTTTGTCGTAAGTCCAGGTGTTCTCGTCGAACCAGGTGTAATAGAAGGCCAGGACCAGGGGCTGGGACATGCTCTGGGCTGCCGGCGCTGCGTTCGCCCTGCCAGTCCTTTGCAGGAGCAGGCTGAGCAAGGCCACCACCGTCAACAGTAGAATTGTGATTACGATGCGCCAGTTGAGCCAGGAGCGGGTCGTCCGCGATTGCGGGTGGAGCCTGTCACTGCTTGCCAGCGCAGCATGAAATTGCATCGTCTTTCTTGTCATCTTCATACCTACGTCGGCAGATCGTATCACGGTCGCCAGAATGCGCCCAAATCGGCGGCGCGTCAGGGCAATTGTGTATCAATCATTCATGGCCGCGGCGCCAGGTTCATGCTGGGTAGGGC
>JAPKMV010000869.1 GCA_026645635.1 Caldilineaceae bacterium | reverse complement strand
CGCCGAAGCTCAGGATCGTGTTCGTCTCGCGCACGCCCTCGGTGCTGCGCACCACGTCCAGCATAAAATCGTTGAACGCCTGCACATCGTGGATCAGGCAGGTGAAGTTGAGGTCGGCGCGCGGGCGCATCCAATTCATCCAGAGCGGACGCACGCCGTTCCCGCGGTAGTGGCGCAGGTTGTAGAGCAATTGTTCGCGGGCGACTTCATCTTTGCCGCTGACGATGTTGGCGTCAACGATGGCCAGCGTGGGCTGCACGCGGGCTGGCTGCCGGGCTGGCTTGGGTGTGTGGATGATGTTGCTCATAGGCGCCAGTGTACTGCGCGTGGGGAGTTGGGGCAAATCGCTTTTGTCAGCAAACGACCACGCGGTTGCGCCCTTCCGCCTTGGCGCGATGCTCGCCCGCGTTTGCCCGGTTGATCAGATCCTGCAAGGTGCGCATCTCGGGCGTGCGCGGGGCGACGCCGACGCTCACCGTGACGCCCAGTTGACCGTGGTCGGTCGCCACCTGGAGTTTGCTGATCTCCTGGTGAATGCGGTAGCCGATGGTGGTGGCCAGCGGTGCGTCGGTTTCCGGCAGTAACACGACGAATTCTTCCCCGCCAAAGCGCGCCACCAGGTCAACCTGACGGGTGATGGCCAGCAGCCGTCGCCCCACGGCCCGCAGCACCTGGTTGCCGACCGTGTGACTGTACCGGGTGTTGAACTCGCCAAAGTGGTCGATGTCGATGAAGATGGCGGCGAGCGGGCGCTGCTGCTGGCAGGCGCGGGCAAACTCGTTCTCGCCGATTTCAAAGAGCGCGCGGAAATTGTAGACCTGGGTCAACTCGTCCACGATGGAAAGCCGCTGCAAGGTGTTGTAGAGCCGCACCTGTTGGATGCGTACGGCCGCGAGATTTGCCAGCGTCTCGCCGATGCGCAAGTCGTCTTCCCGCTGCCCCGCTGGTTGTTTGCCGGTAAAATTGGCGACGAGCACGCCGAGCACTTCTTCGCCTGCCACCACCGGGAAAACCAGCACCGCAGCGATGTTGCGACGTGCAAGCTGGCTGCGCATGTCTTCAGTGCGCCCATCCGCCAGCGCATCGGCGACATAGACCGGACGCCGCGTCTGCAACACCAGGCGCAGCAACTGCTCGCCGATGACGTCGTCCGGCGCGGTGCGCAGACTGGCTGCATCGGGCGCGTGGTGCGCCAGGATCGCCAGTTGCTGGCGCCCTTCATCGAAGAGGGCGATCGCCGCTTCGTCCGCGCCCAGCACCCGCGCCAGACCGCTGACGATGTGCTGCAGCACCACGGGCAGGTCGATCACCTGGATCACTGCGGTTGTGATCTCGTTGACAAGGAGCAGCCGCTGCGCGCGCATGGTCGTGTCTGCCAGCAGATGGCCTTTGGCTAATTCGGCGGCAGCCTGGTTTGCGATCAGCCTGAGCAACTGTTCGTCTTCGGCGGTGAATGGCGCCGTGCGCTTGCTATCCTCTACGATGAGCACGGCGCCCAACACCCCATTCGTGTAGAGCGGCGCGCCGATACGCACGGCGGGGGCCAACTGTGTGAGCGCCGGCGTCGCCAGGGGAGTGTCGAACACCGCGCGGCTGGTCTGCTGCATCTGTTGTGTCTGTATCACCTGGAGCGCAAGGGTGGAGGCTGGCTGCAGGTTGAGCACGTCTGTCATGTACGGCGGCTCGCTCGCGACTCGCCGCACGGCGCCGCGCACCGGTTCCACCACGTAGAGCACCGCCGCGCTTGCGTCCAGCACGCGCACTGCGCCCTGCACGATGGTGTCGCGCAGACTGTCGGGGGAGTGCTGAGAACTGAGCGCCAGCGAAAGCTCCTGCAACTGCTCCAGCCGCCGCGCATGGGTGAACACGGCCTGCTGCAACTGATGCTGGCGTGACACGTCGCGCACGACGCCCACATAGCCCAGCAGCGCGCCGGCGGCAGTGTGCACCGGGAGAATGTGCGTGTGGATGAGCAGGTAATGGCCCAACTTGTGCTGCAAGCGGTAGTGGTCTTCGTAAGCGTCCTCCGCCGTGGCCAGCGCCGCCAGCACGCGCTGGCGGTCGGCGGGATGGAGCAGATTCGCCCATTGGACGATGCCGCCGTCCAGTTCGGCGCGTGTGTAGCCAAACACCTGCTGCACCGATTCGCCCCACTCCACGGCGTTGGTGGCCGCGTCATGATAGTAGACCAACTGTCCGGAGACCGCCGCGATGCGCTCGTAGCGTTGGCGCCACTGCTGGCTGAGCCGTTCAGCCGTCTGCGCGTCGGTGATGTCGCGGAACATGACCAGCAGCCCCTGGCGTACATCCGGGCGATTGGGCGCAACGG
>JAPKMV010000868.1 GCA_026645635.1 Caldilineaceae bacterium | reverse complement strand
GGGGCTGGCCCGCGCACTGGAGGGGGCAGGCGCCGACCTGCGCATCCAGTTGCGCGCCGTGGCGGCCTGGTTCGGCTCCCAGCAGCCGGTCAAGATGCTCGGGATGTTTCACGCCGACATGCCGGCGCTCAACGTCGAGCACACCGAACAACTGGCGCAGATGGCGCACGGCGCGCTCTTCCAGCCGCTGCGCAACGCCTTTGTCGCCGCCGCTGAGCGCGGTGAGATCCGTGCGATGCACCCGGACTTGCTGGCCGGCAGCTTTCTCTGGTTGATGGACGGCCTCAGCTACGGCCAGACGCGCATTGGCGCGCCCCCGCGTGCGGCGATGGCCGAAGATATGATTTCGGTGTTGATGGACGGGCTGCGCCCGCGCGAGTAAAAAGGCAACTTGCGCGCGCGATGCGCAATCTGGCGCAAACTCTTTGTAAATCCTGACCCGCCGCTGGAACCGCGCGGCAGTCAATTGCAAACTTCGGCTTCGGCTGACTAATGAAGGAGACTAAAATTTATGAAACGTTTCGTGATAGTGCTGTTGGGGGTTGCTGTGCTGGCTGGTGGTTTCTATGCTGCCTTTGCCGCCGGCTATTTGCCCCCGGAAGTGACATCGCTGTTGGCGATGGGGCAGAGCGCGCCGGCCGCGGCGCCGGCTAACGTCACAACTGCCGACGCCGCAGCCGCCGCGCCGCAGCAGGAGAGCGTGGAGAGCGCACCGGAGGAGCCGGCGCTGGCCGGCGCGCGCATCATCGCCGATGCCAAGGTGGTGCCGATCCAGCGCGCCGACTTGAGCATGCGGCTGCCGGGCATCGTGCGTGAGGTGCTGGTGCAGGAAGGTGAGCAGGTGACGGCGGGCCAGGTGCTGGTGAAGCTCGAAGACGCCTTGCAGCAGGTGGCTGTAGCGCAGGCGAGCGCCAACTTGCAGCGCGCTCAGGCCAACCTGGCGCAGATCAAGGCCGGCGCCCGCGAGCAGGAAGTGGCGGCGGCGGAAGCCGCGCTGACCGCAGCGCAGGCCAACTACGAGCAGTTGGCCAACGGTGCGGCGCCGGGTCAGATTGAGGCCGCGCAGGCAGCCGTGGCGCAGGCGCAAGCGGGACTTTCGCAGGTGCTCGAAGGCCCGTCCGAGGCGGCGGTCATCGCCGTCCGCGCCGACGTGGCCGCCGCGGAAGCGCAGCTCAAACAGGCCACCTCCGCCTACAACCAGGTGAAGGACCGCTCCGACATTGGCATGTTGCCCCAGTCGCTGGCGTTGCAGCAGGCCACCATCGCCTACGAGGCCGCGCAGGCGCGCATGAACGACTTGATGAACGGCGCCACGCCCGCCCAGGTTGCCAGCGCCAACGCGGGTGTGCGCCAGGCGGTCGCACAACTCACCACGCTCCGCAATTCGACGCCCGCCCAGATCGAGGCGGCGGCCGCGGCCGTGGCGCAGGCGCAGGCCCAGGTCGATCTGGTCAAGGCGGGGAGCCGTCCTGAAACCATCGCCATCGGCGAGGCGGACGTAGCCGCGGCAACGGCGGCGCTGCAGCAGGCGTTGGTCAACCTGGCCGACACCGAGCTGCGCGCACCCTTCGACGGCACGGTCGCTCTGGTCAACGTGGCCAACGGCGAGCAGGTCAACGCCGGTTTGCCGGTGGTCAGCCTGGCGGATACCACGGCGTGGGAAGTGGAGACGGCAGACTTGACCGAATTCGATGTGGTGGGCGTCAGGCAAGGGCAGCAGGTGGCGCTGACCTTCGACGCCATCCCCGACCTGGAGCTGGCGGGCGCGGTGAGCCGCATCCGCCCGATCGGCGAGGACAACCGCGGCGACACGGTCTACAAGGTGGTGGTTACGCCGAACAGCAACGACGAACGGCTGCTCTGGAACATGACTGCCGTGGTCGAGTTCACGGCGCAGTAGGCATGAGGGGCGAGTTGCGAGGGGCGAGGGGCGCTGCACGGATTCGCTGTGGTTGCATATGTGGTCACAGCCCTTTCGGGGTGAAAACGCGGGGGGAGGACGCCCCTCGCCCCTCGCCCCTCGCAACTTCAAACATAAGGTGAAACGATGGCAGTCTATCTGGCTCTCAAAGAAGTGTGGCGCAGCCGCGGACGATTTCTGCTGATTGCGCTGATCGTGGCCTTGATCACGACGCTGGTGCTCTTTATCGCGGCGCTCTCGCAGGGGCTGGCGTCGGCCAACCGTGAATATATCGAGAAACTGAACGGTGAATTGCTGGTCTTCCAGTCCGGCACGGAGCTTTCCACCACCGCCAGCCGCATCGGCCGCTCGCGGCTGGCGGAGATTCGGCGGGTGCCGGGCATCGCGGATGCCGGGCAGGTGGGCTTTGCTAC
>JAPKMV010000867.1 GCA_026645635.1 Caldilineaceae bacterium | reverse complement strand
ACCTGATCGATTGGCAGGCGCCGCTGAAGAACCACTTCGCGCTGGCGGAAGAAGTCACCGTCACCAGCGAGCATACCAAACGCCCGGACCTGGTGCTCTACGTCAACGGCATCGCCCTGGCTGTGCTGGAACTCAAACGCTCCGTCGTCTCCGTGAGTGAAGGCATCCGCCAGAACCTGGACAACCAGAAGAAGGCTTTCATCCGTCCCTTCTTCACGACCGTCCAGCTGGTGATGGCCGGCAACGACACCGAGGGCCTGCGCTACGCCGTCATCGAAACGCCGGAGAAGTACTATCTGACCTGGAAAGAAGCGGGCGACAACGGCGGCATTGCCGACCTGCTGGATCGCCAGCTCACCCAGCTCTGCGCCAAGGCGCGGCTGCTGGAGATCGTCCACGATTTCATCGCCTTCGACGCCGGCACCAAGAAGATCTGCCGCCACAACCAATATTTTGGCGTCCGGGCGGCGCAGGAACGGGTGCGCCGGCGCGAAGGCGGCATCATCTGGCACACCCAGGGCAGCGGCAAGAGCCTGACCATGGTCTGGCTGGCCAAGTGGCTGCGCGAGCATGTGCAGGACGCGCGTGTCCTCATCATCACCGACCGCACCGAGCTTGACGAGCAGATCGAAGGCGTCTTCCTGGGCGTCGACGAGCAGATTCACCGCACCACCAGCGTCCAGGACCTGGTGACGCGCCTTAACGCCGCGGCGCCGTGGCTTATCTGCTCGCTGATCCACAAGTTCGGGGCGCGCGAAGAAGGGGATGTGGAGGGTTTCATTGACGAACTGCGGCGCAGCCTGCCGCCCGGCTTCAGGGCCAAGGGCAATCTTTTCGTCTATGTGGACGAATGTCACCGCACCCAGTCGGGCAAGCTCCACGAGGCGATGAAGCAGATCCTGCCCGACGCCATGTTCATCGGCTTCACCGGCACCCCGCTGCTCAAGGCCGACAAGCAGAAAAGCATCGAGGTTTTCGGGACGTACATCCACACCTACAAGTACGACCAGGCCGTCCGCGATGGCGTTGTGCTGGACCTGCGCTACGAAGCCCGCAAGATCGACCAGGACATCACCTCCCAGCAGAAGATCGACCAGTGGTTTGCTGCCAAGACCCAGGGGTTGAACGACGTGGCCCTGGCCCAGCTCAAGCAGCGTTGGGGTACCATGCAGCGGGTGCTGAGCTCGAAATCGCGCCTGGAAATCATTGTGGCCGACATCTTGCTGGACATGGAAACGCGGGACCGGCTCAAGAGCGGGCGCGGCAACGTGATCCTGGTCGCCGACAGCATCTACAACGGCTGCAAGTTTTACGAGCTGTTCACCGGCCTAGGCTTCACCAAGTGCGCGATCGTCACCTCGTACAAGCCATTGCCGGCCAACATCAAGGGCGAGGAAACGGGCGAAGGGTTGACCGAGCGCCTGCGCCAGTATGCCATCTACCGCAAGATGCTGGCCAGCTACTTCAACGAGCCGGAAGACACGGCGATGTATCGGGTCGAGGAGTTCGAGAAGGAAGTCAAGGCGAAGTTCGTCAAAGAGCCGGGCCAGATGCGACTCTTGATCGTGGTGGACAAACTCCTGACCGGCTTCGACGCGCCCTCGGCCACCTACCTCTACATCGACAAATCCATGCAGGATCACGGGCTGTTCCAGGCCATCTGCCGCGTCAACCGGCTGGACGGCGATGACAAGGAATACGGCTACATCGTCGACTACCGGGACCTGTTCAAGAGCCTGGAGCGGTCGATCCAGGACTACACCTCGGCAGCATTTGCGGGTTACGACCAGGAAGATGTGGCTGGGTTGCTGACCAATCGCCTGGAGCAAGGCAAGGCGCGGCTGGAAGCGGCGCGGGAGGCGATCAAGGCGCTCTGCGAGCCGGTCGAGCCGCCCCGAGACACGGCGGCTTATCTGCATTACTTCTGCGCTGCCGATACCAGCGACAAGGAAGCGCTCAAGGAAAACGAACCCAAGCGGGTCGCGCTGTACAAACAGACCGTCAGCTTGATCCGCGCCTATGCCGATCTGGCCAACGAGATGGAAGCAGCCGGCTATCGGCCACCTGAGATTGAGCAGATCAAGCAGGAGGTCGAGCACTACGAAAAGGTGCGCAGAGAGGTCAAGCTGGCCAGCGGCGACTACATCGATCTCAAGGTGTATGAGCCGGCCATGCGCCACCTGCTGGACACCTACATTCGCGCCGAAGAGAGCGAGAAGATCTCGGCGTTTGACGACATCTCCCTGGTGCAGTTGATCGTGGAGCAGGGTGCCGGTGCGCTGGATACGCTGCCAGCAGGCATCCGGCGTGATCCTGAAGCGATGGCGGAGACCAT
>JAPKMV010000866.1 GCA_026645635.1 Caldilineaceae bacterium | reverse complement strand
CCCAGCTTGCGCAGCAGGGCCGGCCGTTCGGCGGGGGGCACGGCCAGCCGCGCCAGCACCTGCTCCGGCGTGGGCAGCGTCTGCACCTGCAGTTCCACATAGACATTGCTCAGTGCGGGCTGCTGTCCGGCGGCATGGGCGCCGCCGCGCTTGCCGGCGGTGAGGGCCAGCGGCAGGCGGTTGCACTCCTCGCGCAGCATGCGCAGATAGGGCGCTTCGGGTCGCGCCGGCGTCGGCGCGACCGGCGTGTGCTGGCCGGCCGTCGCCAGTTGCTCCAGCACGGCGGCCAACAGTTCCACCATCTGCCCCAGGTGCGCCTCCTGGCGGCCGGCCACCTGGAGCAGGGTGTGGCTGTCCAGCGCACTCTGGCGGGTGCTGGCCGCGATCTCCGCCTGCACGGCCACGGCCTGGCGGCTCAGCTCGGCGACGAGCGCGGCGCCCTGGTCGATGCGCGCCAGGGTGGCGAGCTGCGCCGTCTCGCGCAGCAGCGGCCCCAGCGTGGCGTCGGCCAGCAGGTGGCTTTCGATGGCCGCGAAGAAGTCGAGCAACGGCTCCTCCAGCGCCTGCCAGCGCGCCGAGGCAGCGCCATCGGCTGCCAGGTAGTGGCGGCGCAGCCGTTCGATGTCGGGCTGGCCGCGGAAGATCAGCGTGCGGGCCACCTCCTCGGCAAAGGGTGGATGGTCGAGCAGGGCGACCAGATCGCGCGCGGTTGCGTCGCTCAGGGTGATGTCTGCGTTGCGATACTGCTCGATCACATCCGCGCGGGCGGCGCTGACGGCGGCGCGCACGGCCTGTTCGGTCGCGCTGAGCGGCTGCTGTTCCGCCAGCGTGAGCAACGCCTTGCCGCGCTGGGCGAGGCGCGGTGCACCCTCCAGCGCCTTGCCGGCCACGCTCTCCACCACCCCGCCGAGGATGGCCTGGATTACAAAAGTGAAGGGATCGTTCGGGTCCATGCGCTGCTGCCTTCTCTTCGGTCTGGCTGAAGGTTGATCGTCGCTTTGCGCTATGTTACCACATGGGGCCTGCACTACAGCGGATTCGTGGAAGCAACGGATTTGATCCGTTGCATTGGCAGAGCAGCCCGCGCTTTGGCGGTCGGTAGCCGATAAGCGGCTCTCCGTGTATACTGGAGCGACGCGATAGCGAGACCTGCACGACGGCGGACGCCATCCGGCTTGGAGCGAACGCCGGCAGCTTTTCACCGATGAGGAAGTTCCTATGATCGCCAGCCTGAAACCCACCATCACCGCCGCCGATTATCTCGCCGCCGAGCGGGCCGGCAAAACCAAACACGAATACGTGGCCGGCCAGGTCTACGCCATGGCTGGAGCGAGCGAACGCCACAACCTGGTGTCGGGCAACACCTTTGCCAGCCTCCATGCCCAGCTTCGCCGCCGCTCGTGCAACATCTATCCCAGCGACATGCGCGTCAAGACTCGCGCCATGAGTCTCTACACCTACCCAGACCTGAGCATCGTCTGCGGTGTCCCGCAGTTCGAGGACGAGCGGCGCGACACGCTGCTCAACCCCACGGCGATTGTCGAAGTGTTGTCGCCCACCACCGAAAACTACGACCGGGGGCGCAAATTCCAGCACTACCGCACCATGCCGTCGCTGGTCGAGTATGTGCTGGTCGCACAGGACGCCATGCACATCGAACAATACACGCGCCAGGCTGACGGGCGCTGGGTGCTGACCGAAGCAGACGGGCCGGAAGGGGTCATCGAGTTGACGGCGATTGGCTGCACGCTGCGGCTGGACGAGGTGTACGAGAAGGTTGAGTTTGCAGAGGGTGATGTGTAGGTCACGCTTCCAGCGTGACTGGCGATCTGGCGGAGCGGTCGCTACGCGGAATCCTTGACAGCACGCCGAGAACGGCGCCGTGCCATACTGGGGCGAGACATCGTTCAGCCCAAAGGAGGCGCTCATGTTCACCCGCTGCTGGAAACTCAATCTGCTGGCATTGGGCGCAGTGCTGCTGCTCGCTTGCAGCGCCGCGCCAGTTCGTGCAACCGCCACCACCGGCGCCACGCCATCCACCCCCTCAGCCGCCGCGCTGATCATCGACCACACCACCACCGACCTGTCCCAGATTCCCGCCAACTGGCTGACCGCGGCCAAGCATCTCGCCTTTCATTTTGCCCACACGTCCCACGGCTCGCAGATCGTCACCGGTCTGGCGTGGTGGGAAACGCAGCGCGGCGATCTGGATGTAGACGTGCGCTACGACAATGTGTCTGCACCTGGCCGCGCCGCGGCCCTCGCGATCTACGACGGCAACAACTACGATGGCGACAACTACATTACGCCGGAGATGTACTGGAGCGAGGAAGACG
>JAPKMV010000865.1 GCA_026645635.1 Caldilineaceae bacterium | reverse complement strand
ATTTTGGAAAGCACAGATCGATCTCTCCCTACGGCACTGGGACGTCTCTCTGCCCTACTATACAGCAAGGAATTGCAGGTGTATTTGACTCACATCACTGGCAACAGGTTGATCGAAAGTCCTGAGGTGGTAATTCATCGAATGAGACCGGGAGACTATGTGGGAATTCACAATGATTTCAGGCCTCATGGAGAACGTTTTCGCTGTGTGCTATATCTAGGCCAGATGAACGCAGGCCTGGATCATGGAGCATTCATAGCGTTTGCAGATGGCAGTGGTAGCAAGATTCTTGATGTATTCGCGCCATCTCACAACTCAATGATAATGTTTGATATCTCTCCATTATCTTTCCATATGGTGACAGAAATACAGGACGAGGCGCGTTACTCGATAATCCTATCTTACTACGAATTGACCGGCAGCACTACACGCCGATAATCCAAAAAATCCGCGCAAATCCGCCCAATCCGCGTCATCCGCGGTCTATTCCGACTCCCGCTCTCCCCCACGCATCAACCGCGCCGAATTGCCCAGGATCGCCAGGTCGGGGATCGACTGCGCGGCGGCGGCCAGCATGGGCGGGAGCAGGCCCACCGCGGCCAGCGTCAGCCCCACCACGTTGTAGATGACGGTGAAGCCCAGGTTGAACTTGACCACGCCCATTGTGCGCTGCGCGATGTGAAAGACTTCGGGCACCAGGCGCCAATCGTCGACCAGCAGCGCCACATGCGCCGCTTCCAGCGCGATGTCGGCGCCCGCCGCGCCCATGGCGATGCCCACGTCAGCCTGCGCCAGCGCGGGCGCGTCGTTGACGCCGTCGCCCACCATGACGACAGTGTGGCCGGCCGCCTGGAGTTCCTTGACCCGCGCCAGTTTGTCTTCCGGCAGGAGGTTGGCGCGATAGGCCACGTCCAGCCGCGCCGCCATCTGCGCCGCGCTCTGCTCGGCGTCGCCGGTGAGCAACTCGATCTGCTTGACGCCCAGGCGGCGCAGTTCCGCCACCGCAGCCGGCGCTTCGGGCCGCAGCGTATCCGCCGCAGCCAGCACGCCCACCGGCTGCTCGTCGCAGACGACCCACAGCAGCGTCTTGCCCGCGTCCTGCCAGGTGCGCTCCGCGTCCGGGAGCGCAGCCGGAGCCAATGCCCGCCCGCTGCGCACCTCGACCCGGCGACCATCGACGCGCGCCGCCACGCCGACGCCGGGTGTGGCGCGGAAATCGGTGATCGGCAGCAGCGGCAGGCTGTGATCCACCGCAGCCCTGCGCACCGCCTCGCCCAGCGGATGCTCGGAGTCGCGCTCGACGGACGCGGCCAGCTGCAGCATCTGGTTGACGGTGAGGCCGTTCAACGCTGCCATGTCGGTGATCTGCGGGCGGCCCAGCGTGAGGGTGCCGGTCTTGTCGAGGAGCACCACGTCGGCGCGGGCCAGCAGTTCGAGATACTTGCCGCCCTTGATGAGCAAGCCGCGGCGCGCGGCGGAGCCGATGGCCGCCAGCATCGCAATCGGCGTGGCCAGGGCAATGGCGCAGGAGCAGGCCACCACCAGCACCGCGGCCGTGGCCAGCGGATCCCGGCGCAGGATCAACACCAGCAGCGCCAGCCCGGTCACCACGGGCAGATAGTAGCCGCTGAACTTGTCGGCAAAGCGCTGATAGTCCCCGCGGTTGGCCTCGGCGTCTTCCACCATGCGCACCACGCGGCCAAAGGTCGTCTCCGCTCCGACGCGTGCAGCGCGCACGCGCAGGCTGCCCAACTGGGCGATGGTGGCGGCGTAGACGTGGCTGCCGGGACCGACTTCCACCGGCATCGACTCGCCGGTGATGGTGGCCTGGTTGACCGTGGCCTGTCCGCTGACCACCTCGCCGTCGACGGGAATCTGCTCGCCGGGGCGCACGACCACCGTGTCGCCCGACATGACCGCGGTGATGGGCAATTCCTGTTCCACGCCGTCTCGTTCCACACGCGCGGTCTGCGGCGCCAGGGCAGCCAGGTTCTTCACGGCACGGCGCGCGCCCTCCGCAGTGGCCTTCTCGATGTAGTCGCCGACGCGCATGAAGAAGACGACCACCGCGGCGGTGGTCCACTCGCCCACGGCCAGCGCTGCGACCACACCCAGGCTCATCAACGTGTGGGAGGTGACCTGGCGGTGCAGCGCAGAACGCACCACATTGCGAAAGATCGGATAGCCGAAAAGGAGGACAAGCAGTGCGCCGGCCCAGAAGGGCACGACCGCCGTGATGCGCTCGAACAGTCCCAGCCACTCCCCCGCGACGACCACGAAGAGCACCGCGCCGAAGACCAGCCCCAGCAGCGTCAACATGCGGCGGGTGAAGTTGC
>JAPKMV010000864.1 GCA_026645635.1 Caldilineaceae bacterium | reverse complement strand
ACCCTCGGCGGCCCTATGCTATAATCCACGGCAATCGTGGCAGATCCTGATTATCCCGTGGGCGAGGACGACATGTCTCACATGGTGCGCAAGCAAATCTACATCTCCGAACGCCAGTTGACGCTCCTCAGGCGGCTGGCAGCAGTGCGCGGTGTGAGCGAGGCTGAGGTCGTCCGCCAGGCCATTGATCGCGAGACCAGCGCCATCTCCCCCTCTTCACCGCAGGACAATCACAACGCCTTGACGCGATTGGTTCAGGCGGCTTTGCAACGACAGGAGGCTGGCATCACTGGCACACCCTACCGTTGGAATCGTGACGATGCCTACGAAGAACGTATACGCCGCTTTGATCACCCTGATAGCGCCGCTCTGACTGAGGGGAACTAATCATGGCGGTGATGGTCGACACGAACGTCCTCGTATATTTCTTCGACCAGAATGAACCAATCCGCCAACGTGCAGCCATTGCCATCATCAAGGCACTGAGTCAAAGCGGTAAAGGAACTGTATCAGCGCAGTGTCTCGCAGAATTCAGCAACATTGCGCTCAAGCGGCTCAAACCAAAACTGACGCCAGATGATGCAATCACACATGTTCGGGACTTTGCGAAGGAATTCACGGTCGTTCCTTTGACTGAGAAGATCGTCGAAGAAGCCCTGCGCGGCGTCCGCAACCATCAGTTCTCCTACTACGACGCTCAAATCTGGGCGGCTGCGCGCCTCCACCAGATACCGGTTGTGTTCAGCGAGGACTTCAATCCCGGCGTCTACGACAACGTTCGCATCGTAAACCCGTTCGATGCCACCTTCAATCTCCAAGAATGGGTTTGACTTCTGGCGCGGTGTTCACCATCCAGCCGGAGAACCCCTCCAGGAACGCACGAAACCCTGCCAGGTGCTCCGCCGGGAACGCGTAGCGCGCCGGCGCATCGGCCAGCACGACGTCGAAACAGCGCAGCCATTCCTGCCGCGCCGCCTCGTCGATCGGGAAGGGCATGTGCCGGGCGCGCATGGCCGGGTTGCCGTAGAGTTGATGGTACAACGGCGGCCCGCCCAGCAGCCCGATGAAGAACGCGGCAGACTTGCGGCTGGCGGCCACCATGTCGTCGGCAAACATGGGGCGCAGCCAGGAACGTTCGAGTTCCCGGTAGAAGTCCTCTAACATCTGCACGATGTTCTCGGCGCCCATCGCTGCGTAGATCTCCGGGCTGGGCGGGTTGACCCGGGGCGGGCCGCCCGGCGGAACGTAGACGGCGCGGCTCATGCGGCGGTCGCTCCCTGACGGGCATTGTAGACAAATTGTTGGCTGGCGGCGAACTCACGGTAAACCGCCAGCGCCGGTTCGCGCAGTACATCTTCCACCAACTCGATGCCGCGCTGCGCCAGCTCGGTGCGCCAGACCGGCGTCACCGGCCCTTCGTCGAAGCCGGTGATCTGCTCCAACTCCGGCCCATCGCCGGCGATCACCAGGGAGCGCACGCCGGACCAGAGCACCGCGCCGAAGCACATGGCACAGGGTCGCCAGTTGACGACCAGTTGATGCGCCGGCAGCCCCGGCCCGCCCAGATCGTAGACACCCAGCAACTGCTGCGCCAGCGAGATCGCCATGACTTCGGCGTGGGCTGATGAGCAGTTGGACGCCAGCACGCGGTTCACGCCGATCACCACCAGCCGCCCCGTGTCCCGCTCGAAGACGCCGGCGGCGAAGGGGCCGCCGGTGCCCTGCTGGAAGTTTATCTGGGCAAACTTGAGGACGGCAGCCATGCGCTCCTCTGGCGTGGCCAGGTGAGTAGGCAGGGCGTTGAGTTCCGCCACTGCCCACGCCGGCAGATCGAGCGTGAAGCGCAGGCGGGTGGCGTCAAATGGTGTTGGGTGTGGCATTGCGGCTCCTGACCTTCAGTAACAAAGATGCTGCCGAGTATAGCACACAACACACCGGCGCCGGCGATTTCACAGCAGGCTGCGATGAGTGTGGCGCGCCATGTATTGCCCCTGCGCACAGGCTTGTCGGAGGCTTGCGCTTTGCATCACAAAACGGTATAATGTTTCATAATATGAAATTTTATACCGTTTTGTGATACAATGCTGCATATACCTGAGTTGGATACGCATACAACCGAGACCTATCCCGGTACGCAGGCCGTAGCGCGGGCCATTGCCCTGCTCAAGACCTTCAGCGACGCCCAGCCGGAGTGGGGCCTGCGCGAACTGGCGCACGCCACCGGGCTGAACAAGACGACCGCCTTTCGCCTCCTGGCTGCGCTGGAAGCGGAAGGGCTGGTGGCCCGCAACACGGCGTCGGGCGGCTACCGGCTGGGCGTGGAGATGGTGGCGATGG